>JAAXGT010000187.1 GCA_012271205.1 Rhodothermales bacterium | reverse complement strand
CAGCGAAACAGGTCACTACCCGCTTGAATTGTTCGAATTGCATGGTCTAAATCTTGACTTGAGTGTATGAATCAGTCTTAAGCCGCCGGTATCGCTCATACTTGGGTTGCTTGCGCCTGGAGACCACATGAATGACACGTGCTCCACGCAATAGCACAAAACGGATCCCTGGCCAGAAATCGTCGTCTGCCGATACAACAACCAACTGTGCGTCCGTTGTTTCCGCAAAGTGAATCAAATCGACAATCAGCATTGAGTCGACCATTTTCTGCTCTTCCCGAATCAGTACCTCTGCAGGCGAAACTTCACAACGATCAACGGTACAGCTCTCTTCGTAGATAAACGGGTCAATTACAGCGATGGGACATTGAGCAGGCAACCTACAACCTCTAAACGGCAGTCGCTTGCACCGAAGACTGGGCGGAATTGATCGTCGACGATAAGTGTGCGTGAGCTCGATACTAGTGTCGCAAGCCAAGGCGCGGGCGAGTTCAGCTTGGACAAACATGGTCTGTCCTTCCCCATGACCAACTAAATCCATCGTACACGGAAAATCATGCGAGAGTTCAGTAATGAGGCGTTGTGCCCTTCGAGATAAGGACGTCCCATAGAACCAGCCGCCATACATACGACAGAGCGCTCTTCGCTCCCGAACACCACACTGAATGCTTAGAACATCCAGCAGGCACCTCATTACATGGCTAAGACCGCGCCTCCGCATAAGTTCGTCAAGATTGTCATAGTCAATTAGGATGATCACCTTGTCGTCCATTTGGCGTAGCAGCGGGTGGTGACTATATAAGCCTGTTGGCGTAAGCCGACCGAATATACCAAGACGCACCATTCAGGGCAAACAGCGTCCATGGCCCAAAGAACATTCAGTAGTGCTGGCCCTAAACCGCTTTCTCGACTCAATGCGCAGACTAAGCGACCATTCTCTTACTCCGCCTGTCCCGCGTTGAACCGGTCTTTTCGATTTTTCGCAACTGATGGACACTTTACTGTAGCCGGAATCACATGATTACAGGCACTCGTGTCCCGTATCGAAGTCTTGAAGCACCTCAGGTGGCCTACTCAAATAATCTGATGGATTTGCGCTTTACCCTTCGTTTCACCGCAAGGATGCTAGTTCAAATGTTGCTGCGCATCAACTCGGACCCGGTGAGGTATCTGACACTACCATCGTTGCCACTTCGTTAGAAGTGCGGTGGCTGGTCCAGCTTTAACACCGGATCACTGTTTCACCTCGAAGACGACAAGGAAACCACAAGTGAGATCGCCCGGTTTAGGCCCAGCGCACCCACACGCGAGATGGCCCAGCCTAGCAACGCGCAAAATGAAATAGACCCAATGGCCAGCAAGACGTCCACCAAATCGAAGAAAGCCGTTGCCAAACAGGCAGGCACAAAGCCGGTGCTCCTCTCAGGCGGCAACCCTCAGATCGCGAAAGCCGACGGTGACGCTCCCGTACAGGCCTATATCGCGGCGATGCCAGGTTGGAAAAGCGATGTTGGGCGCCACCTCGATGATCTCATCATGCATACTGTACCCAACGTGCGCAAGTGCGTAAGGTGGAACTCGCCCTTCTATGGTCTGGAAGGCAAAGGGTGGTTCCTGAGTTACCACGTCTTTACCCGCTATATCAAAGTGACCTTCTTTCAAGGCAGGTCCCTGCAACCCGCCCCACCCGGCTCAGGCAAAGACAAGGATTCGCGCTGGATCGACCTCTACGAGGGCGATTTCGACGAAACGCAGTTGGCGACGTGGTTCAGACAGGCGGCAGCCCTGCCCGGCTGGGACCTGACCTGACATCCAGTCACCCTTAGATTCGTCAAACGCCCATTCCCAAGCACGGGCATGGCAGAAAGCACAAGTGGCAGCCTTGTCGGGACCAGGCACAGATGCTGGAGACCAAGTAGGACTTTACGGGCGTTTCGCAGGGCACGGTAGCCCCTCGACACTCGAGATGCTCAACGACCTCAGGTTTAAGGTGCGAGCAGAGACCTCGCATCCGTGTCGACATCGATAGCCATGCCTTCCGCTTCTTGCGAGTTAGGAAGTGCATGTTTCTCCGAATCTGCCAGCCCTGGTCCAATTAGGAAGTGAGGCTCCAGAACAATTACTGACGACCTAACGTGATCAAGACAGGAATATGATCGGATACATATCGGCCGTCCTCGACATCGATAATGGCCTCGCATGACTGCACCGAAAGCAAGCGACTTGCAAACACATAGTCAATACGACGGGTAGGAGTGAGCTCGTTGACTTCAAAACCGCTGAACGTACCCCTAGGCCCCAAGCGTAGCGTGGTGTTTGGAGCACAAGCATCCGCCAACTGGTTTCCCGTCATAGTAGCGTATACCTCAGTATCTGGCGTTGCATTGAAATCACCCGTGACCAGCACCGTGCTTTCACCCGCCAGCTCCACAACTTTTTTCATTAGCAATTTCGCACTACGTCTTCGGGCCTCTCTGCCGCGATGATCAAAGTGTGTGTTGAACAACCAGAAAGTATTCCCTGACACTAGGCTTTTGAGCTGCGTCCACGTCACAATGCGAGTAATGGCTGCATCCCAACTCTTGCTTCCTGGCGTCTCGGGGGACTCCGACAACCAGAACGTACCGCTGCGAACTACTTGAAAAAGGTCCGTCCGATAGAATATAGGTGCGAATTCGCCCTGATCCACGCCATCGTCCCGACCTACACCTATCCACGTGAAGTCGGAAAGCATGGCCTCCAAATCGGATACCTGGTGCTTTAGCGCTTCTTGCACTCCAATCACATCCGCCCGCTGCATCACATCTGCGACGCGTTCCTTTCGCAGGGGCCACGCACTTGGACCGTCATCCGGATTGTCGTACCGGATATTGAAGGTCATTACAGTCAAGTCCGGCACGGGAGCAGACTGCAAAAGAAGCAGCAAGCAAACTTTTAGCATGTTAGCCACCAATTGTAATCATCGGTCGGTTCTTGCTCGCGGCAATGGCATGCATACCGGCGTGTCGCGCATGTTTGCGCCCAATAGCGTGATCAACAAGCTGAATAAGATCATCATCGCTTGCACCAGCCCGCATCGCGCCGCGCAGGCTGACTTCGCTTCGGCCAAACAGGCAGACCTTCAGGTTTCCATCTGCCGTAATACGCAGGCGGTTGCACCCTTCGCAAAAATTGTCAGTCATTGACGTGATAAATCCCACCTTCCCACGGAACCCGGGTACGTGGTATGTACGAGACGTATCGTGGAGACCATTCGCACACTTCTTGAGGGAGTATTTCTTCTGAATGGCCGCCAGCATGTCTTCGTAGGCAAAGAGATGCCGCTCATCCCACTGATTACCATCAAAAGGCATGAACTCGATAAAGCGCACCTCTACCGACCGATCCCGGGTCAATTCGACAAAGTCCTCGAGTTCGTCATCGTTTACGCCTCGCATGACCACACAATTGATTTTAACGGGGTCGTAACCGTGTTGCAGCGCCGTTTCCAGAGCCTTCATGACTAAATGCAATCCCTTGCGCCGCGTAATGGCTTTAAATCGGTTGGGCTTCAACGTATCCAGACTAAGATTCAAGAGATTGACGCCCACTTGTTTCAAGCGGGGCAGTTTTCTGGGTAACAGAAGCCCATTGGTCGTCAGTGCAAGCGTGCGCAGGCCGGGTAATGCCGCTATCGCCGAAGCAATGTTCTCTATACCCGGCCTAAGGAGCGGCTCTCCGCCTGTGAGCCGGATCTTGCAGACTCCGTGCCGCACAAACAGACGCGCCACCCGGATGATCTCGCTATCTGTGAGCAACTGTTCTGACGGAGTCCATTCCAGCCCCTCATCCGGCATGCAATAGCGGCATCGCAAATTGCAGTGCTCGACCAATGAAATCCGTAAATACGTGTGCAGCCGCCCGAACCCATCGGCCAGCACGTGAGCCGCGGCATTTTCTGGATTGTAAGACAGCCCGAATCCATCCGGCACCCGGGATGGATCGCGACCGTTTGGGCCTACGTCGCTGGATTCGGAGAGTACCTTAAGCTCGTAGATCATGCTCCTTGCAGACCGACTGATTTGTACAGCCGTTTCCGGGCCCTGATCCATACATATGATCCAATCGGATTTATATGCGTAAAAGTTTTTGCTCAAAGGGGTTAGAGGTTGTTTAAGGGAAGGCGCTGATTCTGTCAGTTGATCAGCGCCTTACTTTTATGCATTCAGTTCGAATGTCGATCGTATTGGCTTTTAGTGGTGGGCTGGACACGTCGTTCTGCGTGCCCTACTTGCGTGAAACGTATAACGAGTCGGTCTATACCGTCACGGTTGATACAGGTGGTTCGGCCTCGGAGTCCGTATTGCGCGCGCGATCCAAGGAATTGGGCGCCGTAGATCATATTCACGTCGATGCCAAAGAGCAGCTTTTTGAAGATCATCTGCGCTATTTGATTATGGGCAACGTGCTGCGCGGCGGTGTTTATCCGCTGTGCGTCGGGGCGGAACGAGTCGTACAGGCGCAGCAGGTAGTCAAGACGGCACGCAGAGTAGGCGCGCGGGCTATTGCCCACGGAAGTACCGGAGCCGGCAATGATCAGATACGCTTTGACGTGGTAGTGCGCCTGTTGGCGGATGATATGGACCTCATTACCCCGATTCGCGACCAAGGCTTGACGCGCCAGTTCACAACAGAGTATCTGAGCAGCCGCGGCTACGCAGTGCCGGCTGAGACCACGCGTTACTCAATCAATGACGGACTCTGGGGCACAACTGTAGGAGGCGCTGAGACACTCGGAACAAGGCAGCCCCTCCCTGAGGATGCTTATCCACACTCGGTGTCCCCATTCGAGGCCCCTGATGACCCGGCACTTGTCCGCATTTTATTCGAGAATGGACTTCCAACCGCTCTGGACGGAAACAGCCTGGATTCCGTGGCGCTGATTGCAGCCTTGGCTAAACTCGGTGATGCACATGGTGTCGGACGGGACATTCACGTGGGGGACACGATTCTGGGCCTCAAAGGACGCGTAGCCTTTGAAGCAGCTGCCGCACTTATTTTGATCACAGCGCATCGCGAACTCGAGAAGATCGTCCTTACCAAGTGGCAACGGTTTCAAAAGGACCAGCTGGCTGACTTTTACGGCCTGCTGCTTCATGAAGGGCAGCACTTTGATCCGGTGATGCGTGATATTGAGGCGTTCCTGTTATCCTCACAAAGAGTAGTAACCGGGGATGTGACCGTACAGCTTTACCGCGGTAATATCCGAGTGCAGGGTTGCGGAAGCCCGTACTCGATGTTCGATACAGGCGTAGCCACCTACGGCGAAGAGCCCGCCCTTTGGGACGGGAAAGACGCACGCAGCTATTCCAAGCTTAGTGGACTTCAGGCTTATCTCGCCAACAAGGTGCGGCGGACACGATGAAGCGGATTTCCATTCTTCATGGCGGGGGCTATGTCGGACGCGAATTGATCCGCCTTGTGTTGCAACATCCGTTGGCTATGCTGGAGCATGTAACCAGTCGCACGTACGCAGATCAGCCGCTCCATGTCGCGCATCCGATGCTTCGCGGGCACAGTAACCTGTTATTCACGGATCCGGACAGCCTGGACTTATCAAACGTGGATGCAGCCCTAGTTGCCGCTGAGCATCGCCGGGGGGCACTTACTGTAGCAGAACTGGTCGGACGAGAGTTTTCTGGGCCAATTGTGGACTTGAGTGCGGATTTCAGGTACGAAGATCTGGATGTTTACGAAACCCTGTTTGAGACCAAGCATCCGGCACGGCATTTGTCGGACTCGTTTACCTACGGCGTCCCCGAGATCTTTTCGCCCTACACAACCCGGCGCATTGCCAACCCAGGCTGCTTTGCCACCGGTTTGCTTCTGGCAGTCTGGCCGTTAAACCAGCACATCGGCGCTTTTCGCGCAGCCGTTACGGCAATAACAGGAGCTTCAGGCTCCGGCACGCGGCCAAAATCAACGACCCATTTTCCGGAACGGGAAGGCAACGTGCGTGCTTACAAAGTGCTCAATCATCAGCATTTGCCCGAAGTAACTCAATTCTTGAACCGGGATACGGACATCGCTATGGTGCCGGCATCCGGACCATGGACGCGCGGTATCTGGGGAACAGTACACGTGAACAGTGACGCGGATGAAGCGATGGTCGGCGAGTGGTTTGATCAAGCCTATGGTAAGACCGCCTGCGTGCGCCTATGGCCGGGCCAGCTTCCCGAACTGCGCTTTGCCGCCCTCACACCCTACTGCGATGTAGGCTGGATCTTACGGGACGGGCACTTGGTGATCGGCTTTGCACTGGACAATCTCCTGAAGGGGGCCGCATCTCAAGCAATTCAGAACCTGAACCTGCTGTTGAACTGGCCGGAAACCACCGGACTCTTGCCACCCGTTGAATGACAACTCCAGAAATCATTCGCAAGGAAGACGCACACCTTATCCCGACGTACCGCAAAATGCCGCTTGCGCTCGTCCGCGGGGAGGGCACTTGGGTCTGGGATTCGAACGGTAAGAAATATCTCGACTGTTACGGCGGTCACTGTGTCACCATTCTGGGCCACTGCCCCCCTCGCGTAACCGCGGCGCTAAAGCGGCAGAGCGAGAAACTGCTTTTCTACTCCAATGTCGTGTATAGCGACGTGCGTGCCACTGCTGCGATGCGTTTGGCGAAAATGGCTCCGCTCAGGCAGATATTCTTTTGCAATTCGGGTACAGAAGCCGTGGAAACCGCGCTCAAGATAGCCCGCAAGGCGACACAGCGCAGCGGTATCATCGCCATGGAAGGCGACTTCCACGGACGGACCCTAGGCAGCCTGGCAACAACCTGGAATTCCAACTATCGTGCGCCCTACGCCGACATGCTCGCCGAGACCGTATTCGCTCCGTTTGGAGATCTTTCGGCTGTGGAAGCAATACTGCAAGACAATAGAGACATTGCTGCCGTCATTTTGGAGCCGATTCAGAGCATAGCTGGCATAGTACAGGCACCGGATGAGTACTACAGGGAGTTGCGCGCACTCTGTAACAAGTATGGCGTTCTGCTCATCTTCGATGAAATTCAGACGGGTGTTGGCCGGACAGGGACATTCAGCATGAGTGAGCAGATGGGGATGTTGCCAGATCTGATCACGCTAGCCAAGAGTCTGGGCGGTGGGATGCCAGTGGGTGCCGTGCTGGCCAGTGATGCGTTGGCGGAAGGGGTACAGTATGGAGATCAGGGATCCACCTTCGGTGGCGGCATGCTGGCAATGGCTGCCGTAGACGCGGTGCTTACGACGCTGCAGGCGGAGAACCTGATGCAACGCGCAGCACCGATCTTTGAGCAGATCGTAAAGGCAACCCGACCGTACGTTCAGGAGGTGCGCGGGCGTGGCTGCCTCATCGGACTAAAGCTTGACATGCCCGCCAAGCCCGTTCTTGCTGCGCTGCGTGAACGCAATGTGCTTGCCGGCGGCAGCGCAGATCCGCATGTGATACGGCTCATGCCTCCGCTAACAACAAGCGGTGCCGAAATTGACTTTTTTGCTCAAGCGTTTGCCGACACCATGGCCACCTTGCACGAATAGTGCCCAGTTCTGGTATTGCAATGCAAAACGCGCCGAAGCACCTGACCGCCTGGGCACCGGAAAGTGATACTGCCTGGGAGACACATATAACGGCCACTCTACGACACTATTCGGTACCCCCAGCGACACCTTCACCAGATCGATTTAGAAGCTTAGGACTCGTGTTCTTCAATCCCTCGCTACGCACACGCACATCTATGGAAGTGGCTGCCGCCCGCCTTGGCGCGCATACGAGCACCATTGTTCCGGGTAGCGGTGTATGGGGCATGGAATGGCGCGACAATCAGGTTATGGATCAGGATGCCGCGGAGCATATTCAGGAAGCAATCGGTGTGCTTTCACGCTACTACGATGCGATCGGCGTCCGCCTGTTTGCTTCGGGAACCGACTATGCCGAGGACCGGGACGATGCACGGATGAAACGCATTCTTGAGGCAGCGACGGTACCTATCATTAATCTTGAATCAGCCTTCTATCATCCGTGCCAAGCCCTGGCGGATGCCGCAACGTTGCACACGCACTTTGGAGGGAAGGTAAAAGGGCGCAAGTTTGTGCTTTCCTGGGCCTGGCATCCCAAGGCGCTTCCAATGGCCGTACCGAATTCGGCCCTGCTTATGGCCACCCGTTTGGGCATGGATGTGACTGTGGCAAGGCCGGAAGGATTCGATCTGGATCCGGATTTGATGAAAACTGCCAGATCCTATGCGGCGCGTCACGGCCGCCAGGTAAAGGAGTGCGATGACCTGCATGCCGCCACCGCTGGCGCTGACGTAATCTACGCGAAATCCTGGGGAGGTCGCTTGCGGTATGCGGATCCTGACGCAGAACTGGTTCTACGCAATCAGTATCAAAGCTGGCGTATCTCAACAACGCATTTGGGCAAGGCCTCGTTCATGCACTGCCTGCCTGTCCGACGCGGTGTCGTGGTTGACGATGACGTACTGGACAGCCCACAAGCCATCCACCTGCTGCAGGCTGAATTCCGGCTGTATGCCCAAATGGCCATACTGGAACGCGTATGGAATCTTGCGAAATAGGTACGATTGTCATCAAGATTGGCGGCGGCGTACTGGACGAGCTGACTGACTTCTGGTCACTCGTTCGGAAAATTAACCGCCCGATCATTGTCGTACATGGAGGAGGTGCTCAGTCGACCAAACTGGCGAATCGGCTGGGGCATTCGCCACTCATTATTCAGGGACGCCGCGTAACGACAGATTTGGATCTGGCCATCGCAGAGTGGGCTATGCGCGGCGAAGTTAATGTGCAACTCGTAAGTCAGGCTTTCGCTCACGGACTGGAAGCAGTCGGCCTGAGCGGAGTCGACGGATCACTGATACAGGTGTGCAAGCGAGAGCCTTGGATCCTAAAAGAAGAAGTCGTTGATTTTGGCTGGGTCGGTGAAATCGCGCGTGTCAACAACCGCGTTCTGACAGTACTTCTGGACGCTGGATTTCTCCCGATTGTGGCCCCTCTTGGCGTGGACGAGGCCGGCCAATGCTACAATGTGAATGCAGACACCGTCGCAGGTGCCATTGCTGCCAGCATCAAGGCTGAAACGTTACTCTTTGTCACGAAAACTGGTGGCCTGTTTCAGGATCACAATCAGCCCAATACTCTCGTAAAGACCTGTAACGCGACTGACGTTGCTAATGGGCTCGCGGATGGCTGGGTATCGGGTGGCATGGGTGTCAAGCTGACCGTGGCACAGATGGCCATAAAGTCCGGGATTGGCCATGTGTATATACTGGGCCCGCAAGACATTATGGAAAGAAATCGAGCCACGCGTGTGGTCGAGTGATCAATGGCATCGCGAGCACTGAGTTTGCTAAAGGAATTGGTACGGTTCCCTTCACTCAGCCGTCAGGAATCTGCCATTTGCGCATTTGTGCAGGGATACGCAGAGGCGGCCGGATTGCCGACGTGCCGCTGGGGTAACAGTGTCTGCTTCTGGCTCGGAGAAGGTACACCTCGGCTGCTTTTGAACTCGCATCTCGATGTAGTACCTCCATCGAGAGCCCATCCTTTCGACCCTTTCGATCCGGTTGAATTAGGCGGCCTGCTATTTGGACGTGGAACTGCAGACGCCAAGGCAAGTGGCGCAGCCATGACCGCTGCGCTGATCGAACTGGCTGAAGAGGGCTGGTCGCCTCTGCAAGGGCAGGTAATGGTTGCGCTAACCGAATGCGAGGAAACCGATTTTGAGCATAATGGCCTGCGTGCGCTGCGCAAGGTAGTGCCAAAACCGGACGCGGCCCTAGTGGGTGAGCCAACCAACTTAGTACCTATGGTGGCGCAAAAGGGACTAATGATTTTGCGCGTCGACGCTAAAGGAAAGTCCGCACACGCTGCCCGGGCCAAATTGGGAGAGAATGCCATTTTGAAGGCCCTGCGAGACATACAGCGTCTGGAGGATCTCACCTTCGCACGTGAGGATCCTTGGGTCGGTTATCCGAGCGTAAATATCACCACAATCGAAGGGGGCATTGCACGCAATGTCATCCCTGATTCATGCACGTTCTACGTCGACATCCGCAGTACTCCGGCCTATACGCACGCGGAAATCACGCAGCATGTGCAGTCAATTCTGGAATCTGAAGTCACCGTCCACAGCGATCGTATCGTTCCAGTAGCTACATCTGTGGATGCCGATATTGTTCAGGCATGCCTTCGGGCACTCCCCGGCAGTCGTCCGACCGGGTCCCCTACGGCCAGTGATTGGATTTACCTCAGTGACGTACCAACGGTGAAGATTGGTCCTGGTACAAGTGAAAAGTCACACACGTCGGATGAAAGCATTGACATTGCAGAGCTTGAACAGGCCGTTGATGCCTTCAAACACATAGTGCGGGAATACTTTGCAGGATCAGCTGATACCTGATTCATTTGCTGCAACAGGCAAGGGGGCGAAACAATATTGCAGCCTTGGTGCGAGCCAGAGACCCTGCCGCACCCGTCTCCGGCAAGCCCCGCTCCCGGGCCCAGTCCCCGTAGTGCAAGAGTGGATCATACTGCGTCCTCTGCGTCGGATCATGCTCCAAATAAGCCATGCATAGCCGCTCAAAAGCCGTGCCCTTGAAGTGCTCCCGGCTATACTCCGAAGCCCGGATTCTGCGCGCCACGTTTCCAAAATGTCGTCAAGGGTGGGTGTAGTAGGAAAAGGCATCGGGGCAACCGGTTACACAATCACGTCCGATCATGTATGATGTGGTCGCCTGTCTCAGACTGGCAGATATTGCACACCTGCGTCGCTCCAGACTAAATCAGTCGGCTCTGGCAGCCTCGGCAACCTCCTTGTTGAGCGTCTGCGTGTGGAAGAGGTAGTATCGTATGCCGTCCGAAAGAGCCTGCCAACTGGCTTCGATAATATTCTTGGATACGCCAACCGTGTGCCAGATCCGATCTCCTCCCGAATCCCGATGCTCGATCAATACGCGCACTGTAGCGGCCGTGGCATCTTCAGGTGTCAACACGCGCACCTTGTAATCGACCAGCCGCACAGCCTCTAACCGGGGATAGAAGTGGCAGAGTGCCGCCTGCAACGCCTTGGACAGTGCATCGACAGGCCCAACCCCCTCTCCCACTGCCAATTCCCGGTGCCCCTGCACGAAAACAGCCACGGTCGCCTCCGACCACTCCAGACCGCTTTCGCCCTGCTCGCTGTGCACACGCAGCCGATCCAGCGTAAACATTTCCGTGTCTTCACCGCGTATTGTACGCAGCAAGAGTTCAAAGGACGCTTCCGCCCCCTGGAATTCATATCCCAGATGCTCTAGTTTCTTTATTCGCTGGACGGCCCGCCGGGCCTCATTCCTTCCGTTGAGGTCAATGCCGAGTTCCTTCGCCTTGTACCGCACGTTGGACTGCCCAGACAAGTCACTGACAAGTACGCGTCGCTTGTTACCGACTACACCAGGATCTATATGCTCATACGCTCGCGGCTCTTTCATGACTGCGGATACATGAATGCCACCCTTGTGAGCAAACGCGCTACGTCCGACAAAAGGCATGCGGTCAATCGGCGCAAGGTTGGCAACCTCATCCACGAAATGACTGAGATCCGCCAGCTGGGCCAACTGCCCAGCCGACACGCAACTGAAGCCCATCTTGAGCTGCAAACAAGCGATTGCCGCACACAAATCCACATTGCCTGTCCGCTCTCCAATGCCGTTGATAGTACCTTGGATATGACGCGCACCGGATTCTACAGCCGCCAGCGTGTTGGCAATGGCGCAGCCGCTGTCGTTATGCGCGTGTATCCCCACCGTTACGTGTTCGAAAGCCGAAGTGACCTGCTCCGTAATCTTTCGTATCTCGCCGGGCAACGTGCCGCCATTCGTGTCGCACAACACTAACGTGTCCGTTCCGCCCGCAACAGCTGCATACAACGTTTGAATAGCGTACCCAGGGTCATCTTTGTAACCATCGAAGAAATGCTCTGCATCATAGATCACACGCTTGCCATGACGCGCCAGATACTCCACAGACTCTGCGATCATGTCCAGATTCTTCTGCTTTGAAACGCGCAAGGCATGCTCCACGTGCAGCAGCCAGCTCTTGCCGAAAATCGAAACTGCGGGCGTGTTTGCTGCAAGCATGGCTTGCAGATTGGGATCTGACTCCACAGGGTTATCCGCGCGTCGCGTAGAACCAAAGGCACAAATGCTGGCGTGCGCCCATACTTCATGGCCGGCCTTTTCAAAGAACTCCTGATCCTTGGGATTAGAGCCCGGCCAGCCTCCCTCAATCACATCAATACCGAACTCGTCCAGCCGGTGCGCAATACGCACTTTGTCAGTGGCTGAAAGCGTGACGTGCTCACCCTGCGTTCCGTCACGCAATGTAGTGTCAAATAATTCGATGCGCTCCATCACGCAACTGGAATGAGTCCCGACTGGCGGGCATACTCAAACACATTGCCGGCACGCAAAATATCCGCTACATCTCCCAATGGCTTAAGCAAAAATTCTTGCCCTGTTGTGTGGTTGCGCAACTGCCCAATACGCGTGTCCAGCTCGAGCTCATCATCGGTCCGAATGCGGTCATTGACCTTTTCGTGGGACTCAAATGGAATCACAAAGCCTCCATCGATTGTGTTGCGAAAAAAGATGCGCGCGTAACTTTCCGCAATGACTACTTGCGCACCGGCTTCGGTAAGAGCAAAGGGGGCGTGTTCACGTGAGGAACCGCACCCGAAATTCTTGCCTGCGACAATGAACGTGAACCGGCTTTGGTACTCGTCCGGATCAGTGAACGGCGTGTAGCCTTCGGGAAGACCCTGCCCCCCCACCGGTACACCACTAAGCGCAAAGCGCCCGTACAGCCGACGCTCTTCCGGCTTCTTGAGACTGTACACCAAGTGTTCAGCCGGAATGATTTGATCTGTATCAATGGCGTCTCCGACCACGTAGGCCAAGCCACGGATAATTGGCTGCATGAAACTCTTGCCTAATTATACAAGCACTTCCCTCGGATCAGTAATCACGCCACTCAGGGCACTTGCCGCCACAGTCAGCGGGGAAGCCAGATAAACGGACGCTTGTTTGGAACCCATACGGCCAGGGAAATTACGATTCGTCGTAGAAATTACCGCTTCACTGCCAGGGATGCGTCCGAACGTGTCTGGAGGACCGCCGAGGCAAGCCGCACAACTGGCCTGACCCATTTTGCACCCCGCCAGCTCGAACACGTCCCACAGTGAGGTGCCATCAATGCTGGTCGTGTGCAAGGCCTGGCTGATTTCAGTGGTCGCAGGGACAATGAATGTGTCAATTACGACCTCCCGCCCCTTCATAACGTTTGCCGCGGCCTTAAAATCTTCGAGCTTCCCCCCGGTACAGCTGCCCACATAGGCACGATCCAAGTGTGTCCCCGCAACCTCGACTACACTCGCGCGATTGTCGGGACGGTGCGGCTTGGCCACGACCGGCTCCAACTCGCTCACGTCATAGCGATATTCAGAATGGTATCGGGCATCGGTGTCGCTAAAGACGGTTTCAAAGGCCGCATCGGTCCGTGCCCGCACATAATCCAGCGTTACTTGGTCTGCCGCAATAATGCCGTTCTTGCCACCAGCCTCAATGGCCATGTTGGTGAGCGTCATACGTTCTTGCATGGAAAGCGCATACACGGCCTCTCCATCAAACTCCATGGCCCGATACGTAGCCCCATCACACCCGATATCCCCAATTACCGCCAGAATAAGGTCCTTCGCCATTAAGTACGGGGGCAATGTACCTTCAAAAATAAACCGCATGGTTTGGGGGACCCGTAACCAGATCTTGCCCGTACCCATAATGAGCGCTGCATCTGTATTGCCCACTCCGGTTGAAAACAACCCAAACGCACCAGAGGTGCACGTGTGGCTGTCGGTACCGATCAGCACAGATCCGGGTCGGTTGAACCCTTCCTCGGCCAGTGCAACGTGGCACACTCCCTTGTAACGGGGAGTGCCGACATCGTAATAATGAGGCAGCGACTGCTCTTGAGCAAAAGCCCGCAATAGGCGCACGTTGCGGTTGGCGTGGTGGTTCTTTGTAAAGATGTAGTGATCCGGCAATACGACCAGCTTGTCCGGATCCCATACGCGGGCATTTTCCCCAAACTCGCGCTTGAATATATCAACGGTCGGAGGCCCACACACATCGTGCGTCATTAGTATGTCCACATCGACCCAGATGCTTTCCCCTGGGACCACCCGCTCACGCCCGCTGTGGCGTGCCAGAATCTTTTCTGTAACTGTCAATGCCATTCCGCTCAAGAAACTTCCAATCAGGCTGCGTCACCTTCAAAGGACTGCATAATCCCATCGGACACAAATTCAACATCCTGCCGGTCTGCCCGGAACCCCTCCAACTGGTTGAGCGCCTGTATATACGCATCGGCGGAAGCTTGCAATACATCGGTATGGCGCGCTATACCCCGGAAAAGCGCCCCGCTCTCGCCAATCAGCACTGTCACCTCGCCCATAGCGTCAGCTCCCTCACCTACCGAGCGAATACCATAACTGACCAGATCGTGATGGCTCCCAGTCGCCCGGTCAATTGCTTTATATATGGCCGCGACAGGCCCATCTCCGTCCGCCACTTTCCGGCAGGCCGTGTCCGATGAATGGTGATGTACCAATACTTCAGCCTTGGGAGCCCGTCCGGTTCCCGAGGATACATGCATGTGATCCAGCCGATAATGCTCCACGGGTACTCCACCTCTGGACTCTTGGGCTATGGTCACCAGATCCTCGTCATACACTTCCTTCTTTTGGTCGGCGAGCTCCATAAAGCGCTGGTAGACCTCCGCCTTCCGCTCATCCGGCACAAAAACACCCAGTTTTTCCAGTCGGCTAAAGAGACCATGGCGTCCGGAGTGTCGACCCAGCCGAATAGCTTCGGCTCTCTGGCCCACATCCTCCGCCCGCATAATCTCATATGTTTCGCGACTCTTGAGCACACCGTGCTGGTGGATCCCAGCCTCGTGACTGAAGGCATTGCTTCCCACTACCGCCTTATTGGGGGGAACCGCAAAACCCGTTGCAATGGACACCATGCGGCTTGTTTCCGTGAGCAGACGCGTTTCAATCCCGGTTTGGGTGCCAAAGTGCTGACCGCGAATCTTGAGTGCCATCACTACTTCTTCCAGAGAAGCATTTCCGGCACGTTCACCAATTCCGTTGATAGTACACTCAATCTGTCGCGCGCCGGCCAGCACGCCCGCCAGCGAGTTGGCAACTGCAAGTCCCAAATCATCGTGGCAATGGGTCGACAAGACTACGCCCCGTGCACGAATACACTCGTCACGTACGGCATGAAAGAGCGCTGCGTACTCCTTCGGTACGCAATAACCGGTGGTGTCCGGTATGTTGATCGTAGTGGCGCCAGCCGCAATGGCCACATCAATAACCTGCACCAAAAACTCGATCTCCGTTCGGCCGGCATCCTCGGCGCTGAATTCCACGTCGTCCGTGATGGCTTTGGCCTGTCGGACCGCCCGATCAGTCATAGACAGAATCGTATCCCGTTTCTCGGCCATCGTGCGGCCATAGCGATCATCTCCGAACTTGGCGGCCAAATGAATATCACTCGTGGCGACAAACGTGTGGATCCGCTTGCGTGAGCCGGTAAGCAGCGCCTCACCCGCCGCATCTATATCCGCTGGCATGGTGCGGGCCAAAGCCGCAACCACGGGACCGTCCACTTCACGCGCAATGCGCTGGACCGCATCAAACTGACCCGGAGACGAAATGGGAAAGCCCGCCTCAATAATATCCACGTTAAGTCGGGCAAGCTGCTGCGCTATTCGCAGCTTTTCTCCGATGGTCATGGACGCACCCGGGGCCTGCTCCCCGTCACGCAGCGTGGTGTCAAAAATCAGAACGCGATCACTATGCATAGTTCTACCTAAACTGGTGGAATAATCAGGCAGGTATCGGAGTGCTGTCCAATGCGTGCTCCAGCACGACGTCGCCAAATTCACGCGTTGACGATCGACCACCCAAATCTCGGGTGCGAAATCCGGCAGCCAGCGCGCTGGTCACGCCACGACGGATACACTGTGCAGCTTCGCTCATATCAAGCGTATCCAGAAGCATCGCGGCACTCAGTATAGCCCCCATGGGATTGGCCACGCCTCGCCCGGCTATATCCGGAGCACTGCCATGGACCGGCTCAAAGAGATCCACTTCCCCACCTAGGCTGGCTGAAGGCAATACGCCCAGTGATCCCGGCAGTGTGGCTGCCAAATCCGATAGAATGTCCCCAAAAATATTGCCTGTAAGCACGACGTCAAACTGGCGCGGGTGCAGTACGAGCTGCATCGCGGCATTATCCACGTACAAATGATTAAGCTCAAGATGCGCGAATTCGCGCGCGTGCACTTCTGTAACCACATCACGCCACAACTGCGACACCTCCAACACATTAGCCTTGTCCACCGAAGTCACACGCCCCTGACGTTTTTCCGCCCAGCGAAAGGCCACGCGCGCAATGCGCGCAACCTCCTCATGCGTGTATTCCATGGTATTGACCGCGTATCCAGCCACCCGCATACGAGGCTCACCAAAATATACTCCGCCTGTGAGTTCGCGCACGATCAGGATGTCCGTTCCGGCAACAAGCGACGATCTCAGAGGCGAGGCTTCCGCCATAGCCTCCGGGACAAGAATCGGTCTCAGGTTGGCATACACACCCAACATCTTGCGCAATGTCAGGAGTGCAGCCTCACAGCGACGTGCACCTACCTCATGATCCCATTTGGGATCGCCAATAGCACCCATAAGCACAGCGTCCGCCCGCATGCAGGCCTCTCGCGTCGCATCAGGAAATGGCGTGTCATATTCATCTAGTGCCGCGCCCCCCACAGTATGCGTGGATATCTGCAAGTCAGCGCCAAAGGCCGCACCCGCCGCCTCAAGCACGCGTACTGCTGAACACGTGACCTCAGGACCGACCCCGTCGCCCGGGAGTACCGCGATGTGAGGCATTATGTTGTGGGGAAAAGAAAACGGCTATGCCGCCTTGGGCGTTTCAGCTGTATCCGTGCTGCGTCTCAGCCAACTCATCATCTTGCGCAGCCGTTGGCCGACAGCTTCGACCGGGTGTGCTCCCGTTCGCTCACGGTACGTCTTAAACGTTGGCTGTCCTCCTTCGCATTCTGCAATCCATTCCCGTGCAAACACACCGGACTGGATTTCCGCCAAGATGCGTTTCATCTCCTCCTTAACTTCAGGGCCAATCACGCGCGGTCCCCGCGAATAGTTGCCGTACTCCGCCGTATCGCTGATGGAGTAATTCATGTACGAGAGGCCTCCTTCGTAGTAGAGATCGACGATAAGCTTCAACTCATGCAACACCTCGAAGTAAGCCAGTTCTTCCGGATAGCCCGCTTCCACCAAGACCTCAAACCCGGCTTGGATTAGGGCTTGGCTGCCACCGCAAAGTACAGCCTGCTCACCAAACAGGTCTGTCTCGGTCTCGTCTTTGAAGTTGGTTTCGATAACGCCAGCACGCGTACCACCAATGGCGTCCGCATAACTGAGCGCCAGTTCAAGCGCTTCTCCAGATGCATCCTGTGCCACGGCAACCAGGCATGGCGTTCCTTTGCCTTCCTCAAATGTCCGGCGCACCAGATGCCCCGGACCCTTCGGGGCCACCATGAAGACATCCACTCCTTTTGGCACCTCAATCTGGTCGTAGTGGATATTGAATCCGTGACCAAACCCCAAGGCCTTGCCAGCCCTCATGTGGCTAACAATTTCTGCTTCATAAACCCGCTTCTGATTCTGATCCGGAATCAAAAGCATGATGACATCGCCCCATTCTGCAGCCTCCGCAATGCCCATAACTCGCAAGCCCTTCTGACGTGCCTTTGCCGCAGACTGGGAGCCTTCGCGCAGGCCGACAGCCACGGTGACGCCACTGTCATGCAAATTCAGAGCGTGGGCATGCCCTTGGCTTCCATACCCGATAACTGCAACTTTGCACTTTCGAATGCTGGCCGGATTGGCCTTGTAATGTACTTTCATGCTGCTGGGCTGATTGTGTTGATTCAGATGCTTGTGTGGTCGCGCTGCATCGCCACGCGACCGCTGCGGGCGACCTCCACGATATTGTGCGGTTGCATCATCTTGATGAACGCATTGATTTTCTGGGATGGACCACGCAGCTCAACTGTCATCGTTTCACATGTTATGTCAACGACCTTCCCCTGAAATATGCTGTTGATATCAAGGATCTCCGCACGGGACCGGCCCGTGTAGCGCACCTTGAGCAAGCAAAGCTCCCGCTCAACAAAATCGGTGCCGGTCAGGTCAGTGACCTCAATAGTCTCCACCAGGCGGCTGAGCTGTCGCAAGATCTGGGCGATGATACGTTCATTGCCGGTAGTCACGATATTCATGCGGCTAATGGTCGGATCATCCGTAACCCCGACCGTCACGCTTTCAATGTTGAAGCCGCGTGCTGAAAACATATTCACAACGCGAATAAACGCGCCGATCGAGTTTTCCACGAGCACAACAATCGTATGCTGGCTGGTGAGCTCCTGATCATCCGGCTCGACCGGCTCTCCAGCCGCCTTTTTCCGAATAATCTGCTGCGGCGTCAGTACAAGAGGTTCAGCCATGATCAGACAAACGAATTCGGGGTCATGCGTTTCGTAATCATGTCGCCGGTAGCTGCACCCGCAGGCACCATTGGAAACACCATTTCCTCTTTGGCCACCTGGAACTCCATGACAGTCGGTCGATCATGGACCTTCCACGCCTCGTCAATAATCCCGAGCGCCTCGTCCGGCGTGCTTGCACGCAGCCCCACACAATGATGCGCCTCGGCCAGCTTGACGAAGTCTGGATTCGTGTCGGACAAATCTGTGTGACTGTAACGTTCCATGTGGAAGAGCTCCTGCCACTGACGGACCATGCCCAGAAAACGGTTGTTGATAACCGCGAGCTTGAGCGGCAATTTGTGGGCCGCAGCCACGCTGAGCTCTTGCGCATTCATAACGAACCCTCCATCGCCACTTATACAAACGACTGGCCGATCAGACTTGGCTTCGCGTAGTCCGAACGCAGCACCCATCGCGGCCGGCATACCGAAGCCCATGGTTCCCAAACCGCCACTGGTTATATGTGTGCGCGGATGCAAGAAACGGAAGTACTGCGCCGTCCACATCTGGTGCTGCCCCACATCGGTAAGTACCACGGCATCGCCTTGTGTCTTCTCCCGCATCGCTTCAATAATAAATTGTGCACGCAATTTACCGTCTTGTTCGTACTCGAGCGGACACTCCTGCCGCCAAGCCTCAATCTGGGCAAGCCATTCCGACGTGTCCTTGGGCTCAACCAAAGGTCGCAGCTGCTTCAGCACCGTATTGACATCGCCCAAAATGGCGCAGTCTGCAAATACGTTTTTCGATATACACGACTGATCGATCTCGATGTGGATCACCTTGGCGTGGGGGGCCCAAGAGTCCAATTTGCCTGTGACACGATCATCAAAGCGTGCCCCTACTGCAATAATGAGATCACAGTGTTGCACAGCTTGGTTGGCCCACCAGGTACCATGCATGCCCAACATGCGCAGGGCAAGCACGTCATCCTCCGGAAAGGCGCCGAGTCCGTGCAACGTGGTAGTTACCGGGATGCGCGCATGCTGCGCAAACTCCGTCAGGGATTCGGAGGCATTGCTGTTAATGGCACCTCCCCCGACGTAGAAAATCGGACGCTGGGATTCCATAATCATGCGTGCTGCCCGCGTGATCTTTTCAGGGCGCCCAGCCTCCGGAATCGCATAACCGCGCAGGCTCACCGATTCCGGATAGTGGAACGGTGCTTCAGCCATCAGGACATCCTTGGGAAGGTCCACCAGCACGGGACCCGGCCGTCCGGTCCGCGCAATGTGATATGCCTCCTTGATCGTGCGCGCAAGGTCCCGAACATCACGTACAAGATAGCTGTGCTTTGTTATGGAGCGCGTGACGCCCATGGCATCACACTCCTGAAACGCGTCGTTGCCGATCAAGCCGGTTGGCACCTGGCCGGTAAACACGACAATAGGCACAGAATCCATGTAGGCATCCGTAATTCCGGTGACCGTATTGGTCGCACCAGGACCGCTAGTAACAAGCACCGTGCCGACTTTGCCCGTCGCTTTCGCATACCCTTCAGCAGCGTGGGTGCCGCCCTGCTCATGCCGCACCAGAATGTGCTGAAAGGTCGGCTTAATACGCGCCATCTCGTCATAGACCTTGATGACTGCCCCACCCGGATGTCCAAACACAATCTTTACACCTTCAGCCTCCAGGGACCGGAGCAGGATTTCGGCACCGGACATGCGGCGCGTTTCAGCCGAAATTTCCGGATTCGGTTCTGGCAACACGTCACCTGCGACTACGGGCTGGACCTTGGTATGCGTGTCATATCTCATCGAATACAACCGTTAAGGTTTTCAATTACCGTATTAACAATGAAACAACTCTTTTATTCCGCAACGGGGTTAGGGCCATGGAAGAGATCATTGGGGCGGCCAACCCCAAGGCATACTCACATGAAGAATGATGCAGCGGAATCGGCCTTCGAAATCAGCCAACGAATAGAATATCGGCGCCAACAACCGATTCGCGCCTCGCACTCCCAAAACCACCCAGCCGGATGCCACACGGCAATAGCTGCTGGTGCTGCCTCATTTGTCACGGATTCAAGGATCAAGCGAAGATAACAATTCGTGTCGTCTACTTTCAACCCCAAAACTTCTGGATATTGGCTCTTTTGGCAGCAGTCAACCGCTTCAGCATACAATAATCGTCGCTCCAAGGTATTTAATCAGATGTTCACACGCCATAATTTCCCGGCTGTTAAAAGAACGATCCAAGGCTTGACCGCTACTGCTGCCAGGATTGGGGCTTCCAAATCGAAATGGAGGACTCTGGTTCGCCGGTCACCCTCAGTATAGATCCAAATGGCATCCCGCAACACGATCCATAGTTCGCTCTCTGCTATCCAGACATCCGTGACGTCGCTTCGCGCCGGATAGCTACGCAAATATCCACCATAGTAATCGAAGGCCAGCACCGCACTTGCCCCGCGATCTGCCACATACAGGATTTCGGCATCAGCGGCTAGACTAATGGGTTCCTGGAGTTGGCCTATCGCAGCATCGAAGCCGCCGATAATGCGCTCAAATCGCCGGCTGGCATCCCACTTCAGGACACGCCGCGTGTCCTCTTCTATCGCGAAAAGCTCGCCGCCAAGGCTAACGGCAACGGCAATCGGACGCCCTGTATCCTGCCATTCATCATCGCGCGGATCCTCCCGTGAGGCCCGCACGGGTTTCCCATGGTAGCTTGCCGGAGGCACAAAAAGCGATTCCAGATGCAATAGAGTCCGCGAAAACCGCATGACCCTGCCGCTTCCCGCATCCGCCACAGCCCAGACCAGCCCCGTACCCGGGTCTATGTCCAATACCTCTTCAAAGGCACCGTCATCAATACCCGAACCGCCCAGACGGAACTGCTCCTGTCCATCAGACTCGAGCAATACGATTTCCCGCTCCGTTACAACATACAGCTTGCCCTCAGCGTCGGCAGCCAAGTGTCGGGCATCCGGAATTGATGCGAGAAGTTCCAGATCCCCCCGCAGTGTGTCGATGGGCTGTGATTGAGCCACCGGCAAGTAGAATAGCAATATGAGCACGCCGGGCAGTCGCTGGATCATTGGTCACGCACGCGATACCCAATATCCCGCCGAAACTGCATGCCTTCAAAATGAACGCAGTCGACTGCCTGGTATGCGCGATCAAATGCCGTATTCAGATTGGCCCCGACAGCGGTCACCCCAAGCACACGCCCACCTGCCGTTACGACATTACTGCCTTCCTTGCGCGTACCCGCGTGAAACACTACCGCTCTGGGCACCTCTTGCGCGACAGCCAAGCCTTCTATTGCAAATCCTTTCTGATAGGAACCCGGATAGCCGCCACTGGCCAGCACCACGCACGCGGCTGCTTCACTGGACGGTGGAATGCGCATGTTGCCCACACCGCCCTGCGCAGCACGGTGCAGCACTTCGAATGGATCTGCGTCCAGTAGAGGCAGCACGACTTGGGCTTCCGGATCGCCAAACCGGCAGTTGAATTCCACAACTTTCGGGCCGTCGACCGTCACCATGAGCCCCACATAGAGGCAGCCCTTGTACAGCCGGCCTTCACTCGCCATGCCGGCCAACACCGGCTCAATAATGTTGCGGCGGGTCCTGTCTATGAGTGTTTCATCTGCAACGGGCGCCGGCGCATATGCCCCCATACCACCGGTGTTGGGTCCTAAATCACCCTCATAAACCCGCTTGTGATCCTGAGCCGATGCGAGCATCACATAGTCCTCCCCATCGGTAAGTGCAAACAGACTCACTTCCTCTCCCTCCATAAGCTCCTCAACAACTACTACTTCTCCAGCTTCGCCAAAGCTGTTCTCAACCATGATATCCACCAGCGCGCGCTCGGCCGATTCCACGTCCGTACACACGAGGGCGCCTTTACCGGCGGCCAATCCGCTGGCCTTGACTACACAGCGGCCATCCATCGCGCGTATATGTACTCTAGCGGCCTCCAGTTCAGTGGCCGCAAACGTTTTCCAATCAGCGGTCGGAACCTGGTGCCGCTGCATAAAGGCCTTGGCGAACGCCTTGCTGCTTTCAATCACTGCAGCTTTCGAAGAAGGGCCAAAGACGGCCAGTTGGCTTTCCGCAAACGTGTCCACTAATCCCTGGGCCAGCGGTACTTCGGGCCCGATCACGGTAAGGTCTATACGTTCCCGGTGCGCAAATGCCGCCAGTTTATTGATTTCACTCGAGCCAATCGGCACATTGGAACCCAAATCGCTTGTACCTGCATTGCCTGGGGCAATAAAGAGTGTGTGCGCTCCGCGCAGTACCCAAGCCAAAGCATGCTCACGGCCGCCACTCCCGACAATCAAAACCCGCATAGACCCTTTGGCATTTTGTCAGATGGACGCTTCAGGAATTTGCCAAACGCTTCAACTCTGCCAGTGCCAGCAGGGCCTCGATCGGGGTCAAACCGTCTGGATTAATTTTTTCGAGTGCCTCACGCAATTCATCGGTGTCCGGCTCCTGGAATAAACTCATCTGTCTTGATGGCGCAATCTGCGAATTCATCAGTGGCTGCGTTTCCAAATCCTGCAGTACTTCACGGGCACGCCGCAGGATCTTTGGGGGCAGCCCTGCCATACGTGCTACTTCGATTCCATATGAATGATCGGCCGCACCGGGCACTAGTTTGCGCAAAAATACAATCTTGCCCTCATGCTCCTGTACCTGTATTCGATAGTTGCATACGCGGTCGAAATGTTTGGCCAGTTCGTTAAGCTCATGATAATGTGTAGCAAAAAGCGTTCGGGCGGCCACCCTTGCGTTCTCGTGCAAGTACTCTACCAGCGCCCAGGCAATAGAAAGACCATCAAACGTGCTTGTACCTCGTCCAACTTCATCCAGGAGAATCAGAGAGTGCGGGGTCGCGTTGTTGAGGATGTTGGCCGTTTCATTCATTTCCACCAAAAAGGTGCTCTCTCCCGCCACCAGATTGTCGGAAGCACCTACACGCGTAAAGATGCGATCCACGACACCGATGGAAGCCTCATCGGCCGGCACAAAGGCACCCACTTGTGCCAACAGCACAATGAGACCAACCTGCCGCAATACCACGCTTTTCCCCGCCATGTTGGGTCCTGTAATGATATAAATCTGACGCTTACCTGTATCCAGGTCTACGGAATTGGGGATGAAGGCTCCTGGTGCTGCCTGTTCCACCACCGGATGGCGTCCGTTCACAATCCGCAAGCGAGTTGATACGTCCAATTGCGGTCGCACATAATTTTCGCGCACAGCCACCGTCGCCAAGCTCGCAAAGCAGTCAAGTGTAGCCAAAGCAGACGCGGTCTTCTGGAGACGAACGGCCGACTGAGCCACAAACGTACGCAAGTCCCGCAAAAGCTGGGCCTCAAGTGCAGCCATCTGCTCTTCAGCGCTCAGAATGCGTGCTTCGTATTCCTTGAGTTCCGGAGTGACAAACCGTTCCGCATTCACCAGCGTCTGCCTACGGATGTATTCTGCTGGCACCTTGTCACGGTGTGTATTGGTGATTTCGATGTAATAGCCGAATACCTTATTGAAGCCAACTTTGAGCGAAGGAATGCCTGTACGTTCAATCTCCGTTTTTTGAAGATGCTCAATAAAGGACTTGCCCGAAGCGGAAAGTGTTCGCAATTCGTCCAGATCCTTGCTGTACCCGGTACGGAAGAGTTGTCCCTCACCGGGCTCAAGCGCCCGCGTGATCACCGACTGAACCTCGGGACAAGCATCCAAGCGTTTTTCCAGCGTATCCAAGGCATCGCAGTGTACCGCCCCAATAACCCGCAGCAATTCTGGTATTTGCTGCAATGACAGC
The DNA here is from genome assembly GCA_012271205.1 of Rhodothermales bacterium. Classification (GTDB taxonomy): domain Bacteria; phylum Bacteroidota; class Rhodothermia; order Rhodothermales; family Bin80; genus JAAXGT01. The sequence continues at coordinate 12,868 of JAAXGT010000187.1, read as the reverse complement.
GCAAGCGCCAAGAGAGCCCGAGGTGAGGCACGTTGCGTGCACGTTTGTGCCACGACACGCTCCACGTCGCACACGCGCTTGAGGCACTGCTGAATACGGGAGCATACTTCCGTTCCCCGAACCAGCGCCTCAACAGCATCGAGGCGATGCTGAATACGCGTGACATCCCGAAGCGGGTGATATAGCCACTGGCGTAAGAGGCGGCTGCCCATGGCCGTGTGGGTATAGTCGAGAATCTGCACCAGTGTACCGTCCAACTGCCCCTCGTACAAGGGAGCAGTTAGCTCCAGGTTGCGTCGCGTCTGCTGATCGAGCAACATGAAAGCATCGTCCACCTTGCGCTGCAAGCGCTGAATATGGGTGAGTCGACCTTGCTGAGTCTCTGACAGGTAATGCATCACGGCCCCCGCCGCGACGAGTCCCGCCTTTTGGTCTTCCACACCAAATCCCTTCAGCGAATGTGTTCCGAAGTGATCCAAAAGCGTAGTACGCGCAAAATCATCGGTAAAAATCCAGTCTTCACGCCGCGTAACAGCAAAGTCCCGAGCACGGATCGCCTTCAGGTGTTCGCGTCCAGAGCGGTCTACCAGCACTTCGGCGGGTTGCAATGTCTGCAGGAGACTATCCAGTTTTTCCGATGTCGTTTCGCTGACCTCAAAGGTACCGGTCGACGCATCCACGCAGGCTACGCCAATGCAATGCGGTGTAAAGTGGAGGGCCACCAGAAAATGGGACCTCTTGGGATTTAACAGTTGATCCCGCAGCGACACCCCTGGTGTAACCACCTCGACCACGCCCCGCTTGACAAGCTTGCCTTTTAGTTTCGGATCTTCCAACTGCTCGCAAATCGCCACACGTAACCCGGCGTTAATGAGCTTCGGCAGGTGATTTTCCAGTGCGTGGTATGGAAACCCCGCGAGCGGAACGGTTTGGGCAGCACCGTTGGCTCGCTTGGTAAGCACAATACCAAGGATTTCAGAAGCTTTTAGCGCGTCGTCCTCAAACGTTTCGTAGAAATCTCCCACACGAAAAAGCAGCAGCGTTCCCGGATGCTCGTCCTTGATCCGATAATACTGCTGCATAAGTGGAGTCTGGCCCCTTGGGGATCCCACCAGTTGCATGAGAGACTGATACAGGTGTTTGGAACGGAAAAACTTTTTACACAGGTTGGGGGCCATGTGTGCCAGCACTTGGCTGCACTGGATACCTCAACCAGCCACCCAATACGGATTGCAGGGAGGCTATATAAGCACCATGATCGGCCGCCCAAGCCAGCGTTTCTTCAAAATGGCGTCCCCAACCCGGAAAGTCCATCTCATCCCAGAGGACGTTGTGCCACAGTCCGACCGCCACTCCCCCAAAACGCATACACATATCCAGCAGTTGGCTGGTCTCTTCAATTGCCGCTTCCACGTGCAGGCCCTGCCGGTTAAACAGCGCCGAGTCCATAATCACCAGAGGCATCTCCCAGAGCTCCAAAGCCTCATTGCGGCTTACATCAAAGTGACGAAACGGGAGACTGGTGCCATGGCGAAAGCCGGCCGTTTCCGAAAAGCCGAGCGTCGAATCGATCTTAAATCCCGTGCCCGCCTGAAGTAAAGGGGTCCGTAGGGCATCCCAACGCAGATAATGCTGTCGAACTGAGACTGGCGCCACGCCGGTGCATGCCGTAAGGGCGGCTCGCTCATTCCGCATGTAAGTTGCATGTGTGTGCGCGTGATAGCTGGGGTGCAGCGCAATTTCGAAACCGTCTCGCCGCCATTCATTCATGACTTGGCGCAAGAATGGCGTATGAAGTTTGTAATGCACGTCTTGGGGACCGTGTGCTGCCGCCTTTAAAAAAACGGTTCCGGTGCCCAAAGACCGGATGCATGCATTCATGCGCAGAATGGCCTCTTGGAACACGTCCCCCCGGCGCATCAAATCTTGCAGGAAGGCCCCCAGCCGGGTGCTGCGTGCAGCAAGTCTGCAGCGCCGGCGATTCAGCAGGAAGTATTCCACTACCTCGCGGTAAATCATGCCTTTACGCCATTTGCGCAGGTAGTCCACATCGATAGTAGGACAAAAGGCCCAAGACCTATCTGACCAGCCGCGCAGTTTAGCGTTTAGACCCCTTGCCTGCAAGAGTTGCTGCAACTGAGCCCGGTACAGATCTACTACGGGCAAGCCCGTCGTGTCCAATTCAGCTTGGAGGGAGGCCGCGTGAGGGAAGCGCCCGTGTTCGTCACGCCGGTTAATCACATGTTCCTGCCAGCCGGACAACCAAAAGAAACTGGAGGCGACAAGATCAGGAGTACCGTCAGCATAAAACAGTACCGGGTAGCGCAGGCCTTGCCATGTCTTCCATATAGCGCGACTAGCCGGATAGGGCTGACTTTCCGCAAAGTAGTCTTCAGCGTCCGGCGCCGCTTTTAGCACGTGCGTGGCCGGAGGCAATGATTCCCCAGCATGTCCATAGTAAAGGCTATTATTCCTGAGCTCTTCACGTGACACCCAAATTGGACCCAATCCCAATGGCTCAAGTAACATCCGCAACGTGTAGCGGACCTTGGGCACGTAAGCCGGACTCACTTCGATGCAGCAAGGAAGCGTCGTTTGCATGGCACGTGACGAGTTCATCATTTGCCAATCTAATGCACCTTGGTTAATCGCACAGTGAATCCAAACAGTGGCACGACACCCGCGCGTGCATACAAGTATTTGTCCGATCCAGTTCACGGATTTGTCGCCGTACCGCGCGAAACAATCTTACCCTTGATTGCTACCGCAGAAATGCAGCGCCTGCGGCGCATATGTCAGCTCGGCGTAGGCCACCTCATTTTCCCTTGCGCTGAGCATACGCGTTTTACGCATGCTCTTGGAACGATGGCCCTTATGCAGGAGGTGCTGCAGACCTTAACTGAAAAAGGAACGCCCATTTCAAGCGAAGAGCATGCGGCTGCATTGGCTGCGGCACTGCTGCACGATGTTGGACACAGTCCGTTTTCGCACACGTTAGAGTTTTTACTCGTTCACAATACTCCCCATGAAGCCATAACCTGCGCACTAATAAAGCGAATGGCAAAGCAGATTGGTGCGCCACTGGGTTTGGCTTTGCAAATGCTTGAGGGTACGTACGAGCGTCCGTTTTTCCGGGAATTGATCTCCGGCCAGCTGGATATGGACCGCCTCGACTATCTGCGGCGTGATTCGCATTTCACGGGTGTGGTGGAGGGCCGCATTGGCGTCGAACGCATTCTGAAAACCATGCAGGTGCATCCTGTAGAAGGGGGACCGGATGCACGCATCGTGATCGAATTCAAGGGCATTTACGCGGTGGAAAACGTGCTTATTGCCCGCCGCCTGATGTACTGGCAAGTGTACTTGCACAAAGCCGTGGTGGCTGGTGACCATGTACTGCGCTCCGCACTGCTGCGTGCCCGTCATTTGATACAAGCAGGCAACCGTCACGCCACAGAGGGTATGTCTCCCAGTTTGAGATTCTTTTTGGCACAGGAATTACGCAGGGAGGACCTGAATCGTGACGATGTCTTGGCGGCATTTATCAGACTTGATGATGCAGACATTTTGTACAGCCTTAAGCGCTGGTCGGAAAGCAGTGATGCTGTGCTGGCCGAGTTGTCACGGCGTTTTATAGTTCGTGACCTGTTCCGCTGTGTTTTCCTGGAGACTGCACCAGAAGCAAAGGAAGTGGATGAATGGCGCGGACAGGTCGCAGATTATCTTCGCAAGGCAGATATTAATGATCCGGATGCAGTGGAATACTTCTTGGCTTCCGGCTATTCGCGCCACTCCGCCTATGCAGATATCGAAGGCACAGTGCGGATCCTAAATACAGACGGAATCGTGCGCGAACTTTCAGAATCAACTGACACACAGGCTATTGATGCACTTACGCACTTTGTTGAGAAGCCCTATGTGTGCTTCCCCAAGGAAGCATCGTTACCGCTATGATTCCAGCTCCCTGTGGCAGAATGCGACACACCGGGCCATTTCGGCAAGCACACTGGACCCTTCCGGAATAGGGTACTCGAGCTCTATCATTGCGGCAATTGGATAGCCTTTGTCACGCAGTACACGCAGCACTTCTCCTATCGGCGTATCCCCTTCGCCCCAAACCACATTATCCTGACCATTCTCGGGGTTCCTTCGATCCTTCAGATGCAAATGCGTAATCCGGTCGTGGTATTTGTGGATAATCGGAACGGGGGAAGTGCCCAGCCCGGCCACATAGTGCCCAATGTCGAGATTAAGCATATTGGCCGGGGAATGGGACAGTGGAGTGTCAAAGCTGAAGCCTTCGTTTGCCACCTGCGTATGGTTGTGCATACTGTTGACCATACCGTGCTTTGCGGCAAACGGTCCCATACGGGCGGCCGCTTCATCGGAGATCTCAAAGGATATTCCACGTGCGCCCACGGCCTTGGCCGCTTTGAAGGCGTAGTCGATTTCCGCGTCTGACCAGCTGGGACTACCCAGTTTGAGGATATCGATTTCTACACCGCCATCGCGGAACATGGCTCCCAATTCGGCAAAACGTTCCATTGGAGCTCCCAACCGCCATCTGCTAACCTCTTCTTGAGCCTTTTGACGCTTGGCTATGTAGGCAGCCCGTTCATCTGTCGTCATGTCCCCCCGCCGGAACGGCGGGACCGGTGGTGCACCTGCAAATTCCTCTGCCGGTTGACCCATCAGCTCGATGACGTGCAAACCAAGCTCCTGCATATATCCCAAGATCTGTTCAGCACTGCCGGGAATCTGGCGGAAACTGTACGAAATCGCCCCTACTTGGACAGGCACACGACAGGCGTACAAACGGCGAGTGGTGAGGGCAACCGCAGAAACGGCTCCAGCAGTCTGCAAAAAACGGCGTCGGTTCATGGTAAGGTGTTGGATTTTTTATCGATTGTGGGATTCCTTGCAATTGAACTGGATGGGCCGCATCCATGCTGCAATTGCAAATAACGAAATCTTTGAAAAGAATTGCACTGTGCAAATGGCTGGCATTGGGGCAAAAACGCTCATGTGTCCACGACATGGTAATACAAATCCGGCAGGTTGCGAAACGCATAAGCCAAATCCAGCCCGTAGCCAACCACAAAGTGATCGCCTGATTCGAAGCCCACATGATCCACGTGCACCGAACTCTTCCTCGATCGAAGCAGCGCAACTACTGTGACCGACGCCGGTGTTTTCCTAGCCAATTCAGCACGTACATGGGCCAGTGTCGCCCCTGTGTCCACAATATCCTCAACGACAATTACATGACGTCCATGGACATCGGTCTCCAGTTGCACAGGCTCTGTGATCTCGCCTGTACTATTACGCCCCACGCCGTAGGACGATAGTCGCCAGAAATCGACTTCACACGGAATGTCCATAGCCCGTACCAAATCGGCCATAAACACAAACGCACCGCTAAGCAGCCCCACAACAACGGGCCGTTTTGTCGCATGCGACCGGGCAAGTGTAATACCCAAAGCCTGCACCCGTGCCTGAATCTGGGTAGCGTCCTTGAACAAGACCAGTTCGCCGTCAGCTGGCTGGTGTAGTGTGCTCAATGTACAGCCGGGCAAAGCGGCGGGTCGTCACATTTACTTTAAACGGGTCCGCAAGACCAAGGCCCACGACCCAGACAATCTCCCCACCAGAGCAGACAACCTGTGCTCTCTGTCGCAAATGGGTGGCAACTTTGGCATCGGTTAATACGTCGCTCACCTTCTTGTGGCTGTCCATTCCCAGCGGAATCATTCGATCTCCCGGGTGCCAGGTGCGCACTTCGAGTGGCATCTGGAGACGGTTTGCGTCCAGCCAAACATCCCGATCGAGTCGGAGGGAAACAGGACGGTGATCCGTAATATCGACCCTGAGCAATCCTTCGGCAATAGCTGCGGGCGAATCGATGTCCAGATACTGATCCGCTTGCGGAGCACAATCGCCCAGTGCCTGGAAGACCAGCATATCGCGATTCCGCCACACCGATCCGACCCCGACCTCTACGCGCCTCCCTGGCTGCTGCGAGATGAGATCATAAACGCGCTCTGTCAGGTTCTGCGTCGCGGGTGCACCAGGCAGCCAGCGCCGTACAGCTTCCAGAATGACTCGCCTGGCCAGTACTGGTGGCGCATCATGCAAAGCATCAGCACTTAATTGTCTATGCCCGGCTGCCTCTTTGAAATGCTGCATAATCGTGGGGCGGATGACTTGGTCAACCCATTCAGTGAGCTGCTCCGCGGATCGGGCCAGTGTTCGAGCATCCAGGTGCGGCATTACCTGCCTGCGCATCTGGACGCGCTTGAAGCGAAGATCTTCGTTGCTTGGATCCTCCCGCCAGTCCAGCTTTTGGCGCTTCGCATATTCCCGGATAGTAAGGCGGGTCTCGGCCAATAGCGGCCGAATCAGCCTGATCCCGCTTTTCAATGACCGCTGCGCGCGCATTCCGGCCAACCCTTCCGGGCCGGTCCCTCGCATCAGGTTCAGAAGCAGGGTCTCCGCCTGGTCTTCCGCATGGTGTCCAGATGCTACGCAGCGAGTATTCCTAGCCTTGGCCATGCGGCCGAGCGCTTTATAACGCAGTGTGCGCGCAGCCATTTGAAGCGACTCCCGCTCTTTTCGAGCGTAGGCCGTCGTGTCGACTTCCTCCAAGTAAAAGGTGACATGACGATCTTTGCAGAGGGCCTGCACAAACGCTGCGTCACCGGCCGCCGATTCGCGCAATCCAAAATTCAGGTGCAGCACTTCACATGTATATTCCAGCCTCATCAGTACGTCCAAGAGTACCACCGAATCCACCCCACCGCTGACACCAAGAAGTACGCGGTCACCGGGCTGCAACAGCGCATACCGTCTGATATAGGCGGCTACACGCGCCGGCAACTGTTCAGCCGCGCCCTTCATCCTTTGGACTTACGCTGGCAAAACGCGCTGTCAGTTCCTCGAGCGTTACCTGAATAAGCGTTGGGTTGCCACCGAACGACCGGTACGGCTGCTTGCATTGAAACAGTCGGTCTATCATCGTACGCATCTCTTCTGTGCCAAGCCGAGCACCAAGCCGAATGGCACCACAGCGTGCTATGCTTCGAGCAATATTTTCGCGTGAATCCAGTTGTTCATCCTCTTCGTTGGATTTGTACTGCTCAAGTAATTCGCGCAACAAGTCTTTCTCGGCGCCCGTGCGCACGTCGGACGGAACGCCCGAAATTCCTACCCGACATCCCGGAGCCAACTCTATACTGAATCCCAAAGCAGTTACATGCAGCTGAATGGCCTGCAAGAGTTCGTAGTCCGGACGATTCAGCGTTATGTACTGAGGGAACAGTAACTGTTGCGACAGTCCCAAACCGGATTGAAGGCTTTCCAGCGCCCTTTCATAGAGTATGCGCTCATGGGCCGCTTGTTGATCTAATATCATGAGGCCACTCCTCAAGCGGGTTAGTATGAACCTGTCATGGAGTTGCCACAAGAGAGGCATTTCTTCAAGCTTGGCATTCTGCGGTGCAGAGCTGCGGTCGGGAGCATAAACTATGGACGTCTGCGTCCCTTCGAACTGCGTCGTATGCAGCCCCGACTCTCGAGGAGGTGCCCAAAACTGGGACGCCCATGTCTGACGCTGTACAGAAGCCTCTCGGGTCGACCTGGAATACTGCGGAACCAAATCTGCTACTCCCAGAGCTCTTCGCGCTATCGAATGCAGCAAGTTGTACACACCGCGATCATCGTCAAACCTTACCTCTGCCTTTGCCGGGTGCACATTGACATCCACATGCCGAGAATCCGCCGTTATAAACACGACGAGAGCCGGATAACGCCGCTCTTCAAGGAGTGCATCATAGGCAGACACCAGTGCGTGTCGAATGCTCGCACTCCGTACCGGGCGCCCATTGACAAAGAGGAACTGCGTCTTGCGTGTCTTGCGCGCGTGCTCTGGGCGTCCCAGGAAGCCCGTAACGGACAAGTAACTGGTCGACTCTTGCACAGGTACGAGTTGTCGGGCCTGCTCCGTGCCCATGAGCGCACTTATGCGCTCACGCAGCGCATCCGAGAACTCTTCTGACCGCGCACGAGACAGGTGGAACATCTTCTGCCCATCGCTCTCCAGGCTAAAAGCGATCCATGGATTGGCCATTGCCTGAGCCTGAAACGTATCCGACACATGTCGAAACTCTGTCGTCGGCCTTTTCAGGAAGTTGCGCCGTGCCGGTACGTTATAGAACAGGTTTCGCACATCAATAGAGGTTCCTGGGGGAGCTGCACACGGCTCATTCCCTGCCAAGAGCCCACCATCTATTCGTACACATGTGCCTTGCTCATCGGTTGGACGCCGGGTTCGGAGCGTAACTTGGGCAATGGCGGCGATGGAGGCCAGTGCCTCTCCCCTGAACCCCAACGTACGAATATCTTCAAGGTCTTCGGCCCGTACGATCTTGCTCGTCGCGTGGCGGCTGAAACACAACACCGCATCCTCGGGGCTCATGCCACTGCCGTTGTCCCTGACTTGGATCAGACTGCTGCCGGCGCCCTTCAATACAAGTGCAATATCCGAAGCACCTGCGTCAACAGCATTTTCAATGAGCTCCTTCACTGCTGATGCAGGACGCTGCACCACTTCACCAGCTGCAATCTTGTTGGCCAGTGTCAACGGCATGCGCCGGATTACTGGGGCCGACCGAGGATCGTCTTCCATCGCGTGCAAGACTCACACGTTACGTTCCCAAAGCACGATAAATGTAGATGGCAAACACAAGCAGCGCGAGCAGGTACAGGAGCGCGATCGGACTTCGCCGCCGCCGTGCACGACTTTGAATGCGCATGCGCCGCTTAAGACTTTCATCACGCTTCGGATCATAGTAGCGCGGCTCGTAATCAAAGCGGCGCGGCCTCACTTTGCGGTTATGAAAAAACAATCCCATTGCCTAAAGGCGAGCCACAAACACAATGTACATGTAAGCCAGCGGCGCTGCCACGATAATCCCATCAAATCGGTCGAGCAGGCCACCATGACCCGGGAGCAAAACACCGGAGTCCTTGACACCGGCCACGCGCTTGAAGCGGCTCTCTGCCAAATCTCCGATCGCACCGGATAACGTGCAGACCATTGCCAGAATCATGATATGCAAAATGGCCAGTGGCATATCCACAGCGTAGCACAGTACACCCGCCACAAGGAAAGCCCCCAGTACTCCTCCATAGAATCCCTCCCAAGTTTTGCCCGGTGAGATTGTCGGGGCCAGCGGGTGGCGCCCCCACACCGAACCAGCCAGGAAAGCAAAGATATCACTGGCCCAGACCAGCACAAGGACAGTTATGGTCAGTATTAGCGCTTCCTGATCAGTAAAACCTGGCACGACACGCAGATCTGTCAGAAAAGCAAGTAGCGCAGTTGGATAGAGGGCCCCCGACAACGTTGCTCCCAGACGCATTAGCGGCTGCTCGCTTCGCGTGAACGTACACCACAACACCAAGCCCACCACCGGGACTGCTGTCAGCAAAAAGATGTTCGGCACAAGTGCACGCATGGCCAATCCGGTGCCGACCAACAGCCCGGTCGCGATCCACGCTCGAATGCCACTCTTTGCATACAGCTGGTAAAGCTCAACTTGCCCGAGGAGCGCAATGGCCAACACTACCAAGCCAAAAGGCCAAGCGCCCATCCAAGCTGAACTCACCAAGATAGACGCACCAATCGTAGCTGTGCAGACTCGTGTCAGAAATTGAGACATAACTCCGCAAGTGCGCTATGATTCCTTTGCCACCAGTGCTGCTTGCTCAAGTTCTTCGTCTGTCAGTGGTGTGGCCTCCAGTACAGACCGTGCGCTCTCCATTAATTCATCCGGCACCATTACACATACTTTGGCGAGATAGCCGTGCGTAAGGTTGAACGCGTGATCCCGCTGACTGAGTACTACAGCGGGAATGTCCGCATCCTTCAGTCGCTGACAGACCAGCTGTGCTTCATAATCCATTCCTGACAAGAATACCGGACTCCAGCCTTTAGTACTCATACATACATGCGTCGCTTAGTGTGGAGCAATCGAACTGAAACGGCAAATACAGCGCAGCCAATGATTACCCATGGCCAAGGCAGGGTTACGATTTCGGCTGAATCGCCCACCCCCCACTCTGCTACTGCAACTGCGAGTGCATTGTTCAAAAAATGGACTGCAACGGGCACCCACAGGCTTCGCGTACGCCAAGCACACCACGCCATGTAGATACCCAATACTGAAAGTGGCAGTGCCTGGGTCAGACGCAGGTGAAATATGCCGAAAATCACACCAGAGAAGATGATGCCCCACGCTATGCCCATGGACCGTTCGGCTCGCCTGAGGACGAATCCGCGAAAAAACACTTCTTCAAAAAAGGCCGGAGCCGCGGCGATAAGCACCAGATTCAGGGCGATATTCCCCTCTCCGGAAAGAATCCACTCGATGATCTGCATCTGTTCCGCTTCGAGGCTGCGAATAAACTCCGGCATGGGCAGCAGCTCATTCAGCTTTCCGAGCCACGAGACTGCAGGCAACAGCGCAACGAGTCCCAGCAACGCCAGACTCACATCGCGAAGGCCAACTGGCCTCATACGGAGATACGTCAATGGAACAGACGTATCCAGTCGTGCGAGCACAAGTGCAATGACACCCAAGCCCAACCCGAGTCCGATGGCATTCCCGCCGAGAAGCGCGCCAATGTTTGCAGCCATTGTGCCAGCCGGATCGGCCAGCAACTCGCTCAAAGTAACGCCTTCAAGCAGAAGCCATACGACGACCGCTAAGTTGCCAACCAATAGGTACGTCACGAGTCCGCCCAAGAGCCCGAGCGAAAGAACCACCCATGCCGGCCATCGCCCAATCGGCCCGTCAAACGATATCAGAGGCTCGTGCTGCACCATATCCCATTCTTGCAAAGGAACGTGTTAGTGAGGCCATACATTTAAACCTGCCGTTCGCGCCCGTAGCTCAGCCGGACAGAGCGTCTGCCTCCGGAGCAGAAGGTCAGAGGTTCGAATCCTCTCGGGCGTACTCCTTGCGGGACCAGCCCCCTCCTTGTGTTCTACCACAAGCGTTGCAGGAAGTCCCGGTCACACCGTAGTCGCTCAGGCCTCACCGGTCAGTTGGATGTCCAGTTGTCCCTCTGTAGAGGCAACCAAAGTGGCGACGGTGGCATCACCGGTCACGTTACACACCGTCCGGCACATGTCCAGAATGCGATCCACTCCCAGAATCAGTGCTATACCTGCGGCCGGTACGTTTATCGACTGCAAGATGATAATGAGCATAATGATGCCGGCACTTGGAACGGCGGCCGTTCCTATGGAAGCCAGCACCGCGAGCAAGATGATTTCAAGCTGAGCCCCAAAGCCAAGCGCAATGCCTATAGTCTGCGCGATAAAGACTGCCGCGACTGCCTGATACAGGGCAGTGCCATCCATATTAATTGTGGCACCCAGCGGCAATACGAAAGACGAGACTTCCTCGCTCACGCCTATCTTCTTCTCTGTGACTTCCATGGTCACTGGCAACGTAGCACCGCTGGAAGACGTGCTGAAGGCCACAAGTTGGGCTGGTGCGATGCCGAAAACGAATCGTTTGAGCGACATCGGTGTCATGAATTTGACTATGGAGCCGTATGTCAAAGTCATCTGTATCAAGAGGCCAACCACGACTACGATCATGTAGACACCGAGTGCCCCAAGCAGGCCCCACAATTCACTCAGGTTGTCCTGAGAGATCAGGGTCACTGTATCCGCCAATAGTGCAAAAACGCCTATTGGCGCGATATACATGATCAGCTGCACAATCTTAATTACCAGCGCATTCAGGCTCTGAAAAAAACTGAGGAGCGGCCGTGACTTGTCCGCTGGTAACAAGAGCAGCGATATGCCGAAGAGGATTGCAATAAAGACCACCTGCAGCATGTTGCGGTTACTGGACGCGGATCCGAAAATGTTATCCGGCACCATGTCTACCAAGAACTCCAGCGGCCCGCGTTCCTGCGCCTCTTCCGCACTCTCCATACGCTGACCGGCCATTCCCCCCCAGTCCGCCTGCAATTCCACACGCACGGCTTCTGGCACGGATGCCCCCGGCTTTATCACGTTCACCAGCACAAGCCCGATTATAAGTGCTGCTACGGTGGTCGAAATGTAGATACCAATAGTCTTGCCGCCAATTCGCGCGAGCTTGCGCGTATCGGACAGCGATGCGATGCCCGTTATGATTGAGGCCAAAATCAGCGGGACGGCAATCAAGAAGAGCGATCGCAGGAAAATCGTGCCGAATGGGCTGATCCAGTTCTTCGTGAACTGTCCCCAACCCATGCCCGCGGCAAAAATGCCATAGGCGAGACCGAGAATTAGTCCGAGTATGATCCAAACGTGCAATTTTTTATACCAAGGCATGAAGTCTGAAGATGGAGATCGGATGGAATTAGGCACGCTTAATATACGCAATTGTCCCACATAGCAGACTCCGCGTGCGAGAGTTCTAATGCGAAATCATACCAGCTTTCAGACACTATGGTTGTGTTCCTGATTTGCTGTAAAAACGAAAACAGCTGAATCGATGAACAGAAAAAGGCCACCGCCTATCGGTGGGTTTCGAGAAATAATATTCCACAAACCCCAATTGGTTTGTCTCATAAAAATATCCCTTGAAGGCCTAACGTTGGACAAGTCACCGTTTGCCACCGGGCTCAGGGCAAGGGCGCAAAAAAGACTGGGGTGTCGTCAATAAGCATGGCCACGAGGGCCTTCTACAGCACCACATTCGCACAACCGGTCCGACAGGGGGCACCTACCAGCCCAGTGGGTTGAGTTCCAGCGCTATCATGCGCCTCAGATTGTCCACACGCCCCGGACCGCCCCGACGTTGGG
>JAAXGT010000224.1 GCA_012271205.1 Rhodothermales bacterium | reverse complement strand
GCGATCGTCCAGATTGGCAGACGGGTCTAGCCGCGCCCCATTATTTCGTGACCGGGCGGCAGATCGTGCTTCTGTTCCGGTAGTCCCCCTCATGGCCACCAGCCAGACCGCTGAGGCCAGCTCCGTATGTTCAGGCCGGCGATGGGTACGTGCACAGACCCGAAATCCCTCCAGCTCCGTCTGGGTGAAGAGGACCTTGGCGGGCAAATTAGCCGCCCCTGACCCAACCGGGTCATCAGCATAATGCGCCAGGCCATGACCAGGTGCAGTGTAATGGCGTGGGGTAACCGGTCCGCCGGCTGTCGGCGCCGCTTTCCCCCGGCCGCCCGTCTGGAGCCCCCGAAAGGTGTCCTCCACGCGCCTGCGAAGATGGTAATACCGGACATCTGCTTCGCCTCCTTGGCCGAACGCACTTCGGCGGTCGTCAACCGGTACCACTCCAAACGTGGGCTGCCGGCCGGCGGCGCCGTCTCCCGAACAGGGACCGCCGATACGCGCACTCCAGCGGCTTTCCCGGAGTCGGCGGCCGGGTTACGGGCCGGTAGTGCACTTCCAGACGGGCCGGGCGCCCCGGACGGCCTAGGCTGGTTACCCGGCCCGACTTAGCCCGACGAGTCATTTTGGATACCGACAAGGCCATTTCACCTGCCGCCGGACCCGGGCGCATCGCCTCAAACAGCCGCGCTGGCTTAGGATTCAGCTTCCGGTCAAGCCGGGCCCGCACCGTAGGTCGGTGCGCTTACCGCGCGGCTGCGCCGCAAAAATCGCAAACACCTCCCCTCACGGTCCATCACGCTCCTCACCCGCGTCTTGCGCGGCTGCATCTAGGTCATGCAGCCCATCCATCCACTGATAGGTCTTTGTTCCCTTCTTCCGGTACGAACACCGAAGTACCCCAGCGGAAGACCCGTCTCACTTATTGCTCGCGTCGCATGCAAATACACGCCTTGGGCCTCGGCCGAGGTCTGATTACGCCCGATCACCTCCAGATTATCCCATTCCGGCCGGGTACGATAGCGGATATCGGTGCCCTCCGGCCCACACCGCCCCGGGTCCGGCGTCCGGCTCCGCTCCATCGTACGCGGCCGGTGCGGCGCCCGCCCCTTCTCGGGCGTAACGCCGAACTCCTCCGCCTTCTCTACGAACCGCTCGTAGCCCCGCACGGCCGCCCTATCCCGCTTGGGAGACGCCGTCACCGGTTGCTCCCTACTGGAGTCCACCAGATGGACACTCTTGACCAGACGTGCGGTGCGCCGCTGGTCGCCCAGCTCCGCCTGCCCCAATTCCTGCTCCGCCCACTGGTTGCATTCCAGCCCGGCCCCCACCGCCAGCGCCGGCCGCAGGTCCACATCGGGCACCTCCAGTTTGCGGCGCCCGTGCGGATCCAGCTCATAGACAAAAATCTTCTTTTTGGACCGCGTACAGGCATGCGGGGGCGCATGCCGACCGCGACCCTTGCACTGGCCCAAATATCGGACATGCGCCGCCTTGAAACCGGGGCCGTCCGGATCCGGCCCCACAAAGGTCTCCACCAGATAGGGGGCCTAGTGGTAGCGGGCTTTGAAGTCGCGCCGCAACCGGCGCAGCACGCGGGCCAGCACGTGACTGGCCAGATTCCGGCACTGTACATCGGGTCGGATCAGAAAACGGCTCAGATGGACGACACGATACAGCTGCTGGCTGCGCTGGGCCTGAGACCAAGTGATCCATTGGTCCCGGGCTTGGAGATACAACGCTGCGGATGAAAAGCCGACCGCGCCCAGATAGCCGTTCTTGCTTTTGATGAAACACGAGCGCCAGTAAACATCGTCACGCCCCGCGGATGCTCCTGATCCAGGAGCGTAATCCAGATCGCCCGGTTCTGCTTGTGGGTTACCAGCACGATCTCCAAGTCCTCAGGTCGACCACCGTGCGGGGGACCTCCTAGCTTCCGGTACCGGCGCGTCCAACACCCGCGGCGTCGGTGCGGTAGGCTGTCCAGCGGGCAGATCAATCAGGCCCTCAGCGTCCAGCGTGCGCAGCGCCTTCAGGCAGCTGGTCTGCTGCACCCGGCCCCGTGCATCCAGAAACCCGAACGCCTTACCTACCCGCAGGGCGGTCGCCGTCCAGCCCAAGTCGGGTACGAGCAGCGCAATTACCCTCGGAAGCGTGGCCAACACTTGATGCTGTGCCTTTATGCCGGCAAATTAACCGGCAAAATTCCAAATGTTAGGTGCTATTTGTGGTGACTCGGCAGTTCTAGCCTTAAGCCCAGCTCTCACTCATGTGAATGCGTCATGCCATTAGTCTTCCGTCTGTTCCATTCAGTGTACACTACTATTAATGGAACAGACAAAATCAGTGTAGTGGTCCCGATGTCGCGCAGGCTATTGCCCGCTATTATTCCATCTATCGTCTGCCACACGATGCCAACGGCAAGTACCGAATACAGGATCCGTTTGTCCCGAACCTTGCGGATGAACGGAGCCAAGATGAAAAAGGCAATGACAACGGCGAGGACTATTAGTAACTCCATCGTTGGTATCGATTTAACAAATGCTCCGTCTGAATTCGTTTAGCTCAGGATTGTCTGTTTCGCTGCTGCAATGAGCACAGTAGCACTCAACCCCACAGATAGCACCAAATAACAAATCGACACCCGGCGGCAAAAAGAACATTCCGATTCCGCAAAGGGACAAGCAGCGCAACAGGCCCCATCGGCTGCAACCGCTATACAAGCGGGTCACGGTGGCACTAGTCTTGCTGAATTCAGCCTCTTCGCCGGGGAACAGCAAACTTGCGTTTGAATGAAGAAGCGCTATTTTATCCACGGTTGCGAATGCGTCTTGCTGGCTTATGCTGCTGCACTCGCCTGGATAAGACTCCTCAAATGTTTCGATCACGGGGAATCGATCTACGAGAGCCTGCCTAGCGCTCTTTAATTCCTCGGAGAGTGCCAAGACCCGGTCAGGCTGACTTGGGAACAGGATATCGGCAAAGGCTGACGCGTCGCCTGAGGCCTTATCGGCAGCCATTGACATCTGCAGCACTCCCTTAATCTCGGACGCATCAATTCCACGATCCAGAGCGTTAGCGAGCGCTGCAATAGTCTGCCGCTGAATGGATGTGACACGAGCGAATTCCTCTGACTGAAAGATCGCCTCGGCTAGGGCCTCGTCTGGGTTCTGGATCTGGCTGGGTGTCGTCTCGTTAACTACTACCGGGATCGCTGCACCCGATGACTACGGTCGAAATGACGCCAAGAGCAAGCAACGCGGCGAACGAGATCCCAGTGACCCCATTTCGTAGCGTCTCGAGCACCGACTTCGGCGAAATGTCGATGCGAGGACAAGAAAATTTCATAGAGGTGGTAGGGAAAGGTGGTTGTGTGTTGGACTTGGGCGGCCCCCCGATCGTCTCCAAGAGGCACCGGGTTCCACCAGCGAACATCCAACGCAAGCAGGCTGCCGGATAGCGCAAGTTTCCAGATTTCCAGATGACTGAAGCGGTCGTTGGCGTCGGTCAGGCCTATCCAAGTGGTCATGCGTATTTGCGGCGACTGCATCATAGAAACAATGAATAGGGAGTTATACGCTTAATACATGTAACCCGGTCCCGCCTTGGCCTTCGTTTGAGGGATTATATCCGAAAGTAACAACTTGCCCTGCTACGCGGCGGGATCCCGCACGATCTTTGTTTGCCCGAACATGCGCTTGACCAGTTTGGCTGGTGTCATGTCGGCGGGTGGCACGTACACCTCTTCCTTTCCGGCCTTCGTCGGCTGATACTCGGACGGCTTCAGCCGCACTGTCGGACGTTCTGGCTTGGATTTCATTTCGGCTGGGCCTACATAGCAGGTCAGACAGAAGTATCGGATTTGGGGCGCGGTGTTCCTTGACTTTGTCCGCCGCTCGTCCGTACATTCCAGTTGCCGCAGTGTTTTGAAACTCGGCTATGCGTCGGGTTACCGGTCGAATACCAGAGCCGTTTATGGCGCGGATTAGATACCTGCGTCGGCAAATAGGCAGGACACTCCCCCGTTTCAGGGCACAGTGCCGCATGGCCCGATACCTCGTCGGATCTCGTTCTCACCAACCAAAGGCCAAT
This sequence comes from Rhodothermales bacterium, assembly GCA_012271205.1. Lineage (GTDB taxonomy): Bacteria > Bacteroidota > Rhodothermia > Rhodothermales > Bin80 > JAAXGT01. Next base: position 22,435 of record JAAXGT010000224.1, on the reverse strand, counting down.
CTTGCGATTCAGGTCTTCAACCTTCTTTAGCGATTATATGGTTTGAGTGAAAATCTTCCTCGATTATCGGCAAACATGACCATTCAGGGACCGGGACGCAGCGAACGCAAGAATATCAGTATGGTGCAGTTGGCCGAAATAATTCCTAGTCGAGGCCGTGGTCTGGTCGGCCGGTTGCAACGGCACGCGTTGCGAGAACGAGGGCAAGCATAAAACCAGGCCCGGCCGCTTCTGCATGTGTAGTAAAACGGTCAGTGTTCGTAGAGGCACCGCTGCATCGCGGGCCCGTGTGAATTCATTTGCGCCTGGTCAGGGACTGACTTCATCCAGAATCGTACGATCCCATCCCTACTGACGGCTGACGACGGATGGCTGAACGCACTCTGGCGCAGAAATTGAGCCTTAAACCAGGCCTTACGGCTTGCGTGTTGAATGCACCGGCGCATTATGATGCGCTGGTGTACGATGCCAACACACCATTGTACAAAGAGCCACGATCCTCAGCGGAATTCATTCACGTTTTCGCTGAGGATACGCAGACACTCTGGTTACTTATCGATGTGGCCAAATCATGCCTGACCAAGCACGGTGCGCTTTGGCTATCCTGGCCCAAGAAGGCTTCGGGTGCACAAACGGATCTTTCAATGGACGTAGTCCGGAAAAGTGGCCTCGCGGCCAATCTTGTAGATGTCAAGATCTGCTCCGTGGATGCCAAATGGTCCGGTATGAAGTTTGTTTACCGCGTGCGTGATCGAGGGAAAACTTCCAAGGCCACCGGCACACGATCCCATCCGCTTACCGAGTAATCTTTCGAGCTTACATACAATTGTGCTAACCCGCCGCCGTCCAGTGCCAGGGCATGCTGTGCGCCCAGTCCTTTAAGCACTGCGGTTAACTGCGCAATAGTGAGCCCTTCGATGTCCGCGTCGGTTGAGGCCAATAGTAACTGTCCTCCATAAGTAACCGCGACCGCGGAGCGTCTTGCAATCTTCCGAATATTAGCCCCTTTGTGTACATGATCATAAACTTTGCCATCTGCCAAGAGGAGAGGGCCGGATTGAATGCCTTCCTCGGCCCCGCCCAGCGAATCCTTGCGAATGTAGACGCGGCCATCCTTGATCAGCAAAAAGCCGGATGCATGATTCGCCGGCCTCAGCCTGTGGCCATCCTGAAGGACCAGTCCCAGTGCTCCGTTTTCGTCAAAAAACCGGCGTTAATTGCGGCGACGGTATGCGCACGTTTGGCCATTTCGTACACGAAGCCCTGTGATTGGACGGCCTCATCATTTGTGAGCACTTTCAATTCTGCCACAGCCGGGTCAAAGGTAACCGTTACCAGGGCAAACGGCACACCGCTTTTGTGTCGCAGGTCGAGCTTGGCTGCACAAATGCCGGTGCTAATCGAGTCGCATGCCATTGGCCGTAAGAGTTGGCCGGTCCAAAGGCTGTCCGACAATGCATCTTTGGGAAGAGGCTGCCAATTGCCACCATGGTAGTATCCGAGTGTACCCAGACTTCGGTGGTGCACCTCAAGGTGTTGCTTGCAAGGCGTTCCACCATTTGGCGGGCCCAAGGGGTACGGACCAGGAAACTGTGCAAAATTCCGCTATGCCACAGCCAAGGACCCGCCGCAGCAAACAGTATGACACAAACGAGCAGGCCCTTGAGCCACCTGAACATCTTTTTCATGCACCTTGATACACACGCTGCCGGTGGAGGGTTTTATGATCTAGGCAGGTTTATGAATGTGCTGCTGGCAGATAAAGCGCTTCTATGTCATCTGAGGCAGCCACGAGGATTCCCTTTTCGTCGTACCATTGATCACCGCGCCTCAACAGGGTCGAACGCCCCCGTGCATTCGACAGCTCGACGTCATAACACCAGTTTTCGACGGTCAGGTCAGCCACCTGACGAGCGTGGTAGGAGCGGGGGATGTGCCGGCGGTGCATGCGGCGGGTATGTGCGGTGGCTGACATGAAAGGGGGCACGGTTAGTACGCAAAACAACGGATCCAAAAATAAAGCGGTATCCCGTGTCGCTGTTCACAATCTGCTAACAAGAAACACACGCTTTCTCACAAAGCAACCTTAGCGATTTGGTGCTCGTTCCACGGGCATGGGAGTTGCGGTGCTCATCGGAACAGACAAAGGGGCATTCATCCTGCGGAGCCAGGATGAAATGCGTACATCGTGGGTGCTCACCGGGCCCGTTTTCCGCGGATGGAAGGTCAGTGCAGCGGCCCGCGCGGCGAATGGGCAGTTCATCGCCGCGACGACCAGTTACGTGTATGGGGCACTCTTGCATGTCAGTGATGATTTGCAGCACTGGACTGCGGTAGAAGCAGGCCCGCGCTATGCTCCTGGCCGGAAACTAGAGCAAATCTGGACGTTAGCGCCGGTGAAAGGAGGGATCTACGCGGGCGTGAGTGAGGCCGGTCTTTTTCATGCAGTAGATCCGGCAGGTCCGTGGGAACCCGTGAAGGGCCTTAATGATCATGGCTCCCGTAGCGCTTGGCAGCCAGGTTTGGGCGGTTTATGTGCCCACGTGGTACTCGAGAATCCCCGGAATTCGCAGCAGCGCTGGTGCGGCATTTCCGCTGTGGGGGTGTTTCGTTCGGAGGACGGTGGTACGACCTGGCATCCTAAAAACGAGGGTATTCCCCGTGCGATTCAGGATCCGACATTTCCGGATATCGGAACTTGTGTGCATGGACTGGCCATAACAAACTCAGGCGTGCTGTTCCGCCAAGATCACGTAGGGTTGTTTCGCTCACGTGATGGTGCGGATACCTGGCAACAGATTGAGGACGGTACACCGTCCGGATTTGGGTTTGCGGTCAGAGTGGATCCTGGAACTGACGATGTCTTCATTTTCCCATTGCAGAGCGATGAGTATCGTCTGGCCCCGCAGGGCGCAATGGCCGTGTATCGAACCCGGAATGGCGGGGACTCATGGGTGCCGCTCCGGGCTGGTCTGCCACAAAGCAACGCGTGGACAAGCGTGCTGCGTGGTGCTATGGATGTGGATGGACTTTCTCCTTGTGGCGTGTATTTTGGCACGACCAGTGGCACGGTGCATTTAAGTGCGGATCGAGGTGAGACATGGCAGAATATATCTGGCATCCTGCCACGCATACTGTGCGTGAAAGCATTTGTGCTGTGACATGGCTCGCGTAACGGTGTCGCTACCCTCCCTCTTGGCCCCCTTTGCCGAGGCAAGCCAAGTCGAACTTGAGGCTAAATCCGTAGGTGAGGCCTTGGCCGTGCTCACGCGAAAAATTCCGGTGCTGTTGCAATTACTTTTTGACGAGGAGGGTGTGCTGCGCGAGCACGTCTTGTGCTTTCACAACGGTGAGAATATCCGCTGGTATCCAGAGGGCTTGGAGCATTTGGTGCAGGCCGGCGACGATCTCACGATTATTCAGGCTGTGGCTGGCGGCTGATTGTATACGAGCATGTCTGAGCAAGAGTCATTATGGTTTGATCTGACTGTGGAAGATGCCGTGCGGGTGCGGGATTTCTATGTGGCCACGTTGGGGTGGACATTTGACCCGATGTCCATGGACGCATACGACGACTTTGTAATGAAGGCCAAGGGGACCGCTGTTGCGGGCATATGTCATGCTCGCGGTCCCAATGAGGGATTTCCTCCGGTTTGGCTCCCGTATTTCGAAGTAGACTCGCTAAAAGAGAGCCTCGCCATCTGCCAGGCGCAGGGGGGCACCCAGGTAACCGAGGTGCGCTCCACGGTCCCGGGCATGAAATACGTCGTGATCAGGGATCCTGCAGGTGCCTGTGCAGCGCTGTTTGAGCGTGTATGATTCAGCTGTCGGTTTTGAATTGTTCTCAAATCTGACTACTTTTTATTTTTCATTTGCAACGAGCGTATCACTGGAATCATGCTAATGCCATCGAACTGGATCGCAGTAATTGCGGCCGCGCTGCTTCCCATGTTAATCGGCTTTCTGTGGTATGGGCCACTCTTTGGAAAGAAGTGGATGGAGCTGATGGAGCTCACTGAGGAGGAAATCAGGGCCGACTTCAACGCGGCCAAGTCTTATGGCGTCTCTATGATTGGCGCATTTCTAACGGCGGTCGTGATGGCCATGTTAATCGGCTTTGCGGATGTCAGCAGTGTAGTGGGAGGACTGGGTATTGGGCTGGCGTGCTGGGCCGGCTTTTATCTTCCGTTCGGTTGGCAAAGCGTGGCCTTCGAGAACAAGAAGATGGCACTGTACGTGATGAGCATGTGCTACAACCTCACAGTGTTGCTTGCAATGGGCGCCTTGCTTGCAGTCTGGCAGTAACCGATTAATGCCCCCTGAAGTCGAGGAGCGCGCCGCCTCGTTGCGTGTGCTCCTCAATGAGCACAGCTACCGGTACTATGTCCAGCACGCACCTGTAATAACTGATGCGGAGTTCGACGCTCTGTACCAGGAGTTGCGGAAGTTGGAGCGGGATCATCCGGGGCTCGTAACACCAGATTCGCCAACGCAGCGTGCGGGAAGCGATCTGGCGCAGGATTTTCCAAAGGTGGCACACGTACGACCCGTACTGAGTCTGGCCAACGCCTTTGGCAAGGCTGACGTTCAGGCGTGGGAGGTACGCAACCGGAAGCTTGTGGGAGAGACGAACTACGCATATACAATCGAGCCCAAATTCGACGGACTGACCCTGATTTTGCGGTACGAAAACGGTCTCCTGGTGCAGGCAGCTACTCGTGGCAACGGCGAAGTCGGGGACGTAGTGACCGCCAATGCACGCACAATTCAATCTGTACCCCTTCGAATACCGGTAACGGGGGACATGAAGCTGCCAGAAGTTCTGGTCATACGTGGAGAGGTTCTCTTCACCAAGGCAGCGTTTGCGGCGCTCAACGCAGCTCGGGCTGTTACGGGTGAACCCGCCTATGTGAATGCCCGGAATACGGCGTCCGGGTCACTAAAGCAAAAGGATGCCCGCCTGACAGCTGAGCGGGATCTTACCGCCTATGTATATGACCTAATGTATGTGCAGGGCAAAGTGCCGCCAAGCCGGATGGCCCGCCTGAAATGGCTGAGGCAAGCGGGCTTCCTGGTTCCGCCTGATGTGGAGTGTTTTTCGGATCTGGACAGTGCCCTTGAGCGCGTTGGCTGGTGGGAAGCCCGGCGGGAGGCGTTGCCGTTTGAGATTGATGGTGTTGTGCTTAAGGTGGACGACACGGAGCTTGAGCGCCGACTCGGTGTAGTCGGAAAAGACCCGCGCGGCGCGATTGCATACAAGTTCCCCTCACAGGAAGCGACCACACAGTTGCTCAGTGTGGTACCACAGGTCGGGCGCACCGGACGCGTCACCCCGACGGCGAACCTGGAGCCTGTCTTTGTGGGCGGGGTAACGGTATCGAATGCCAGTCTGCACAATTACGATCAGGTAGCGCAACTGGACATTCGCGAGGGTGACACGGTCATCATAAAGCGCTCGGGCGATGTTATTCCGTACGTGGTCGGGCCGGTCGTGGCTAGCCGCACCGGCAGTGAGCGGGCGGTTGAAACCCCCAGTACGTGCCCGGTAAGCGGAGATGAGCTCGTGCGCAAAGCTGGTGCGGTAGACCTTTTCTGTCCCAATGCGGAATGTCCGGAACGTGTTTTTCGCAGTGTGGGATTTTTTGCTTCCAAGGAGGCGATGGATATTGAGGGCCTGGGCCCCCAGACACTTCGGCGGCTCATTGCCGAAGGACTTGTGCACGATGAAGCGGACCTGTTTGCACTTTCTGCGGAGCAACTGCTGCCGTTGGAAGGGTTTGCTGAGAAGAAGACGGCGGAGCTGTTGGCCTCCGTCAATGCGGTGCGCCGCCGGCCGTTGCAGCGGATTCTAACTGCGCTGGGGATCCCGGGTGTGGGTCCCACCGTAGCAAAGTTGATCTTGGGGAAGTTTCATGCCTTGGAAGCACTTGGCAGTATGGCGGCAGCTGTTCGTCTTGCGGAACACGAGCTAAGTGAGCTGCTGCCGGATCTGCCTAAGCCACCCCTGGTTCATGTCCTGTGTCATGCACACTTGAAGGATCCGGTTGCCGGTGCGGTTCGGGGCACCCAGCCTGCCGCCGAGGCAGGAGAACGAGTGCAGGCACTTTTCGGAAAAATTCTCAGCTCCGTCGATCCGCTGCTTTCCCTTGATGGTGTCGGGCCGGTGCTCGTGCAGCAATTAATGGACTGGTTTGGGGAGGAGCGAAACCAGTCTCTGATAGCGAAACTCAGCGCCGCTGGCCTCAAACTGCAGACCGAGGTGGTGAAATCGTCTTCCGACATCTTGCGGGGGATTACGTTTGTAATCACCGGCAAGATGCCCTCAATGTCGCGCGACGAAGCGCGCGCGCTCATTGAGGGTCACGGCGGCAAGGTAACCGGCAGTGTTAGCAAGAAGACGAGCTATTTGTTGGCAGGCGAGAAAGCAGGCAGTAAACTTGCCAAAGCCCAGCGTTTGGAGATTCCCATATTAGACGAAGGCGCGCTGCACCAGATGGTGACCGTTTTGTAAGCAAATGGAACAGGATCTTCGCCGTCGCAAACTTTTCCTTTTGGATGCAATGGCGCTCGCCTACCGGGCGTATTTCGCATTCATATCCCGCCCGCGCATTAATTCCCGCGGTGTCAACACGTCCTGCGTGTATGGCTTTACGACAACGCTTATCCGGTTAATCGAGGAACACAAGCTGCAGTACGCGGCCATTGTGTTTGATCATAAGGAGCCTTCCTTCCGGAGTGAAGTCTATGCAGAATACAAGGCACATCGCGAGCCACCCCCCAAAGAGCTGATTAGCAATCTGCCGCTCATTCGGCAGGTTGGCGAGTCCCTAGGCATTCCAGCGCTGGAAGTTGAGGGGGTAGAGGCGGATGATGTCATTGGTACGTTGGCTCGAAAAGCTGAAGCAGCAGGGGCCCGGGCCGCCATTGTATCGCCCGACAAGGATTTTAACCAGTTGTTGTCAGCTCGTATAGAAATCTGCAAGCCGCGGCGGGGTCGGGACGGCTTTGATACGGTCACTGCAGACCAATTCAGGCAGGCATGGGGCGTTAACCCCGTGCAGTTCATCGATATTCTGGCCCTGATGGGAGATAGCTCGGACAACGTGCCGGGCGCCCCGGGAATCGGCGAAAAGACGGCCGTGAAGCTTATTCGAGAATACGAGTCCGTCGAAAATGCGCTCTCGCACGCAGAAGAGGTAAAGGGCAAGCGGGCACGCGAAGGGCTCTTGGCCAATTCCGAAATGGTGCTTCTGAGCAAAGAGTTGGTCACAATCGAAACAAGTGTTGATGTGCCCCTGGACTGGGAGAGCTTTCGGATAGGCAGCGTGACGGCGCCAGCGGCTCTTGCGCTCTTCCGGAATCTTGAATTCAATACACTGATCGGGCGACTGCAGGACGAAGCTAAAGCCGGCGCCACTGATGAGGCTGGTCCCGACCCCCGACGCCAGTACGATCCGTCACTGGCAAACTTCAGGCTGATCAACAGCCGCACGGAGCTTGTGCAACTGGAGCGTACGCTGCGCACGCTCCCTAAACTGGCTTTCAGCGCTGTTATGACGCCACAGCCGCCGGTCTGGGCGGACTGCGTAGGTATGGCCGTGGCGTGGGCAGAGGGGAGCGCGTGCTACATTCCTTTGCCCATGCCGGACGGAACCACGGAGACAGATGTATTTCGGATTCTGGCTCCAATACTGGTCAATCCGCACCTTGCTAAAATCGGACACGGACTCAAGCCCCTGATCGTGCGGCTGCGCCGGGCAGGTATAAGAGTGGCCGGTCCGATCTTTGACACCGAAGTGGCGCATTATCTCTTGTCTCCCGACCAGAATCACTCTATTGGGTACGTTGCGCGTGAACGGCTCGACTACGAGCCAAAGGAAGCAAGCGAAGTATTTGGCAGGGGGCGAAATGCAGTGCCGGCTCGCATGGTTGATCCGTCGGATATCATGGTGCCGGCCTGCGAATGGGCCGCGTGCTCATTTCAGCTGCGGGAAGTACTCTGGAACGATCTGAAATCGAAGGGTCTGGGTCCGGTAGCTGAGAAGATGGAATTTCCACTGCTGTACACTTTGGCCGATATGGAGTCGGCCGGCGTACTGCTGGACCTGCCTGTGCTGGATGAAATTGAGACACGGTTGCAGGCAGAAATCGAGCGGTTGGGGGCACAGATTTATGAGGGAGCCGGACGCGCTTTCAATATTGGATCGTCACAGCAAGTTGGTCAGGTGCTCTTTGGCATTTTGGGCCTGCCGGTGCGCCGAAAGACAGCCAAGGGCCAGCCCTCGACACGGGAAGAAGTGCTGATTGATCTGGCGACAGAGCATGAGTTGCCCGGCCTTATTATTGACTGGCGCAAGGCGTCCAAGCTCAAGAGCACGTACGTGCACGGACTGCGCGCAAAAGTGCATCCCAAAACCAAACGCGTGCATACCGTTTTTAATCAGACGTCTGCGGCCACGGGGCGACTGTCCTCTTCAGATCCCGGACTGCAGAATATTCCGGTGCGTGAGGCTACCGGCCGCGAATTGCGGGGTGCTTTTGTGGCACCGTATGGATGGAAGCTGTTGTCTGCGGACTATTCACAGATTGAGCTTCGCATTTTGGCCCATATGAGCCGGGATCCGGGGTTGGAGGATATTTTTGCGAGCGGACGTGACCCGCATACGGAAACGGCCGCCCGCATAAATCACGTGCCCCCCGAGGACGTGACACGCGAGCAGCGCAACAAGGCCAAGGCGGTCAATTATGGGATCCCCTATGGGCTCTCGGCCACTGGTCTTGCGCAACAGCTCCGCTGCAGCCGTGCGGAGGCCCGCTCCCTCATGGAATTACATCACGTGACGTTTCCCGGCATTGCCGCTTTTTTGCATCAGCAGGTGGAGCTTGCGCGAGAGCGCGGCTATGCCGAAACCTTGTGGGGCCGGCGCCGCTATTTGCCGGATCTTAAGGCGCGTAACGCTGCGGTGCGCGCGGCGGCCGAGAGGATAGCTGTGAATATGCCTATTCAGGGCACACAGGCAGACATGATCAAGCTGGCTGCGGTGGAAATTGACCGGTGCTTGTATCACGGTGGCCTGCGCACACGGGCCATTTTGCAGGTTCACGACGAACTGGTATTTGAAGTACCGGAATACGAATTGGAGCCGGCGGCCGATATTGTACATTCGTCCATGCAGAACGCGCTGCCGCTTTCGGTTCCCGTTGAAGTAAACATGAGCTTCGGTGACACTTGGCTGGAAGCCCACTAGCCTGCCAGTAATCGTGTCAATACGGGTGCGTGGTCAGATGGTCGTTCACGGCCCCGCTCCTCAATGTCGACCCAGGCATGCACGCAGCGCCGAGCAAGGCTGGGGGTAGCCAGAATATGGTCAATGCGTACTCCGTCATTCCATTCGAAGCCACGTGATCTATAATCCCACCATGTGTAGACACCGGGTCCAGGTACATGCACACGCAGTACATCCACTAGTCTGAACTGCTCGATGAGGTTCGCTAATCGCTCACGGGCTTCGGGATCGCAGAGCACGGTGCCCTCCCATGCATCGGGATGCGCCACATCAAGGTCTCCCGGAGCAACGTTGAAATCTCCGGTCAGAATGAATTCCGCGTGCTCTTTCTTTTCCTCGGCCAGAAAGGTGGACAGCTCGTTTAGCCAACGCAATTTGTATGCGTGCTTTGGTGTACCGATTTTTTGGCCGTTTGGCACATAGACGTTTACAACACGCACATCGTGTACGGTGCCTGCAATGACGCGGGCTTCATTGTCGAGGCCCGTGCGAACGTTCTGCACGACTTCTTTAGTAAGCAAGGCTACACCGTTGTAGGTCGGCTGTCCACAGATTACAGCCTCATAGCCCGCGTCACGCAGGGTGTCGAAGGGAAAGGTGTCGTGCGTGGACTTGATTTCCTGGAGGCAGACGATGTCCGGTTTATGGGCGGTCAGGAATGCCAAAATGCGTTTCAGGCGTGCCCGGGCAGAGTTGACGTTCCACGTGCAGAATTTGAGAGTAGATGCCATAGGTTAAACAGTCCGACTAAGGGCAAAGATAAAACCTTACTTGTGTTTCTGCGAAACCGGCAAATCATGTGCCGCCAGTTCACGACTTCGCCTGCGTGTGCGTAAATTCGGTTCGATAATAGTGCGGCTGAAGAGAGACACGAATGAAAACGGTTTTACTGTTTAGGCATGGCAAATCAGATTGGGGTGCAGACTATTCGCACGATCATGATCGGCCACTGGCGCCGCGCGGACGCCGTGCCGCCGCTGGCATGGGCTCGTGGCTCACGGATACCGGTCCCGAACCGGATCTAATACTGTGCTCGACCGCACTGCGTGCGCGCAAGACTTGTGAACTGGCGATAACGGCGGGACGCTGGCGTATCCCTGTGCAGCTTGAGCGGGCGCTCTACGGGGCGACCTGTAATGACCTCTTGCACTTCATTCAATCGGCCGATGACGAAGTCCAAACGCTCATGCTCATCGGCCACCAACCTACTTGGGGCGAAACGGCATCGCGGCTGACCCGAATGCCCATCGGACACTTTCCAACAGCGGCCTTGGCCTGTATCGAACTGCCAATTAGTCGCTGGGAAGAAGCAGCCTTCGGCAGGGGACGTCTCTTGTGGTTGCGCGTTCCGAAAGAATTGCCACCGGAGTACGCGCGGTGAGGTGCCCGGAGGAGAAGTAGAATTGGCGGAATCTATATATGGAGGCCAATGTTTCCAGATACGAGGCCGTACATACTCGCTGCGAGCTTCTATCGCCACTGCGGGTACAGGAGCTACGCAAATGAGGCAGATTCCGCTTAGGCATATTGGATTCACTTACCGGCACAACGAAGCCAAGTCTCAATTTATCGCACAATAGGGACTTGACTTCGTGCAGTTGCAAGGGATGCTGTTGTTGGGCCGCGTGAATTATGAGCAACGGAGCCCTCCGGCTAAAGCCCTAGGGCAACAGCATACTCCTCACTCTTTGGTCACGAATTGATCCAAATTGAGCACAGCGCTGGCCACAACGGTCAGTGCCGCTAAATCGGTGGATTGGTCAGAATCCGACAGGGCTTCAGTGTCAGCCGGATGGCCCTTGTAATGCACGAGCGCTTCTTCGTACAGGGACCACAATGCCGCATGGGTTTCAGTTGGTGGTGCGGTACCCAACGCCATGGTATAGCCGGCCTGGATCGGTTCGTCCATTTTTTGCATCTGGCCAGCGAGCGCTTGGGCGGCCTCCAAGAATGTGGGATCGTTCAGACTGACGAGTGCTTGCAGGGGCGTATTTGTGCGGATCCTCCGGGAAACGCAAAACTCGCGGCTGGGGCTGTCAAACGTAGCCATAGAGGGATAGGGCACGGTACGCCGCCAATAGGTGTAAAGGCCCCGGCGATAGCGGTCTTCGCCCTCACTGGGAACCCAGCGCCGTCCGTCATAGGGGTTTTTCCACAAGCCCTCCGGCTGGGGGGGCATGACGCTCGGTCCGTACATCTTGGGGCTCAAGAGGCCACTCACAAACAGGGCCTGATCCCGAATCTGCTCGGCGCTTAAACGAAACCGCGGGCCGCGGGCGAGGAGTCGATTCTGCGGGTCCCGCTCCCAGAGTGTCGGCGGGATCTGCGAAGACTGCTGATAGGTGGCCGACAGCACCAGGCTACGCAAGAGATTCTTTATACTCCACGCCTGATCCTCCACAAAGCTGACCGCCAGAAAGTCCAGGAGGTCTGGATGGGTGGGGGGAAGCCCCTGGGTCCCGAAGTCCTCGAGCGATGGGACGAGGCCGGTGCCAAAAAGCTGCTCCCAGAATCGGTTGACGGTAACCCGGGCGGTCAGTGGATTTTCCGGACTGACCAGCCATTGGGCCATGCCCAATCGGTTGCGAGGGGCGTCGTCGGGCATCGGCGGGAGCGACGCGGGCACGTCCGCCGAAACCACCTCCCCCTTAAGCAGGAAGTTGCCCCGCTCGAACACATGCGTGCGACGCTGGTACGGAAGCTCCTGCATAATGGGTGTCAGGATTGGATTCAGGGCATTCAGTTCCTTTTGCTTTGACGCCCGCTCTTCGCGCAGGGCCCGTAATCTCGGATCTTCGCTTATATCAGCATAAACGTAGTCCAGAAGCCACCGCTGGGCTTCATCCCGTTCGCCTTCCTTGGTGGCGACCACCCGTTTGACCTCATTTTGCAACATGCCCCGCACGCGCGCGATCACTGGGGGCTCATCGAGTCGGGACTCCCAGCCCCGTCGCTCTGCGGCCAGCGTGTCCGTGGCCATGAGGGCCATCATTTTGTCTTCGATCGCCCGGATTTCAGCCAGGAGGGCTGTCCCCTCGGCCTCCCCTTCCGCTTCAAACAGAGGTAATGTCGGATACTCGTTGTCCTGATCACGATCCGCCGTGCTGTTGAAAAAGGCAAAGAACTTGTAGTAATCCTGGTGCACAAACGGATCGTACGGATGCCCGTGGCACTGCACACACGAAAAGGAGGTCCCTTGCCAAACCTCCCAGGTTGTGTTGACGCGATCGATTACGGCCGCTATCCGGAATTCCTCGTCATCGGTCCCGCCCTCTGTGTTGGTCATGGAGTTGCGGCTGAATGCCGTAGCGATCAACTGTGCCTCCGTGGGGTCCGGCAAGAGATCGCCGGCCAATTGTTCAAGGGTGAACTGATCAAACGGCAAGTCGTCGTTGAAGGCTTTGATCACCCAGTCGCGGTAGCGCCAGATCGTCCGGCCGATATCTTTTTCATACCCCTTGGAGTCGGCATACCGGGCCAAATCCAGCCACATGGTCGCCCATCGCTCCCCAAAGGCAGGGGACGCCAGGAGCGAATCCACGTGTGTGGCATAACGGACCTCGCCTCCGCAGACTCGGGTCACCTCCTCCGGTGTAGGGGCCAGCCCGGTCAGATCCAAGGTCACCCGGCGTACCAGTGTAGCACATTTGGCCTTCGGCGAGGGCGCGATTTGTTCTTTGTCCAGCCGGGCCAGCACGAATCGGTCCCAGTCTTGCTGCGGCCAGCTAGGGTCCGATACCGGGGGAAGCGGGGGTCGACGGGGGGCTACATAGGCCCAGTGGGCCTCCCATGGGGCCCCACTCTTGATCCATTGCTCCAGCTTTTGGATTTCATCCGGCGTCAGAGGCGTTTCATCCTTCGGCATGCGCTCCTGGGGATCAGAATGCGAGACGCGTCGCAAGAGCTCACTTTGGGAAGGCTTGAAGGGCACGACGGCCCGGGCGCCACTCTCGGCCGGTGTCAAGGCCTCCTGCCGAAAGAGCAGGCTGAGATTCCCCTGGCGCCGAATGCCTCCATGACAGGCTACACATTGCTCGTTGAGAAGGGGTCGGATGTCATCGTTGAAGCTGACTTCGGGCGCCCGCGTGCAGCCCGTGCCAAGCCCAAAGCCTAGCAGTAAGGCCATGAGCCAGACTCTATTCATCGGTCGAAGCATACGTTCACTCAAGCGAGCAGGGGTTCAACAAGTTTTCCGTGCACATCGGTTAGGCGGTAGCGCCGGCCTTGGTACTTGAAAGTCAGCCGTTCGTGGTCAATGCCCAACAGATGCAAGAGCGTAGCCTGCAAGTCGTGTACATGGATTGGATCGCGCACGATGTTATAGCCTAACTCGTCCGTTTCGCCGTAGGTGAGTCCGGCCTTGACCCCCCCGCCGGCCATCCATAATGAGAAGCACCGCGGGTGATGATCCCGTCCATAGTCTGTCTCTGTCAGACGGCCTTGGCAGTAATTGGTTCGTCCAAATTCACCGCCCCAGATCACGAGAGTATCCTCGAGCATCCCGCGTGCTTTGAGGTCCATCACCAGGGCGGCGGACGGCTGATCGGTTTCGTGGGACTGGGTACGGATACCTGCCGGCAGTCCTCCATGATGGTCCCAGCCCTGATGAAACAATTGGATGAAGCGCACCCCCCGTTCGGCCAAGCGTCGCGCCAACAGGCAATTGGCCGCAAATGTACCCGGGTCACGGGCTTCTTCACCGTACAGATCAAAAATGTAATCCGGTTCTGACTCAAGGTCCATCACCTCCGGCACAGACGTTTGCATACGGTAGGCCATTTCATATTGGGCAATTCGCGATTCAATGGTTTCCCAACCAGGCTCCAACCGCTTAAGGTCATGCAACTCGCGCAGGCGGTCAAGCTGCTGGCGACGCTGTTCGCGCGAAACACCCTCGGGGTCACTTAAAAACAGGACTGGATCCCCCCCGCTTCGAAACTGCACGCCCTGATGCTGTGATGGCAGAAACCCATTGCCCCAAAGGCGGGCATAGAGCGGCTGACCGCCTTTGTTCTTTGTGATGAGCACACAGAAGGCCGGCAGGTTTTCGTTTTCGGTGCCCAGCCCATAACTGAGCCAGGATCCAAACGAAGGACGTCCAGCTATCTGCGAGCCCGTCAGGAAAAACGTGATGGCCGGATCATGATTGATGGCTTCGGTGTGCATCGACTTGACAAAACAAAGCTCGTCTGCGATGCGAGCCGTATGCGGCATGAGTTCACTAATCCACGCACCGCTTTTTCCATGCTGCGCAAATTCAAAGTGCGATCGGGCCAAAGGCAGCGCATTCTGAAAGCCGGTCATGCCTGTCAGCCGCTGCCCGCGCCGTACAGACTCCGGCAGTTCCTGGCCATGCAGGGCGTTGACACGCGGCTTGTAGTCAAATAGCTCGAACTGCGAAGGGCCGCCACTTTGAAACAGGTAAATAATGCGCTTGGCACGTGGGATGGGGGGCTGGGTGCCAGCGAGTGAGGGATTGACCAAAGAAGAAAGCGCCAGTCCACCAAGACCGAGGCCGATTCGACCCAGGAACTCCCTTCGTGTACTGATGGGACGGTAATGGTGGCACTCGTGCATGTGTTCAATACTTCAGGACCGCTTCATCGAAAGATAAAATCGCGCTGGCTACCATCGCATGTGCAGCCCACACTGGGTCGTCGTCGTGATCATCAGCAGGGGAGTCCCCCGTGCTAAGCAGCAAACGTGCCGCGGCCGGATCACGCATAAACGAGGCATGCTGCTCGGCAAATAGGGTGCGCAGAATGCCAAGTTCATCCAGTTCAGGTGGACGACCGGTAAGCAGCCGAAAGCCTTTCGCCAGTTGCTCATCCAGCGAGGGTTCGCTGAGCATGCGGACGGCAATATGCCGCGCTGCCTCAACATACTGCGGATCGTTTAGTAGCACCAACGCCTGCATAGGTGTGGCTGTTCGCTGGCGACGCATAACGCACTGGCTGCGTGTTGGCATATCAAAAGTGGCGAGAGACGGGGGCGGCGAAGTGCGCTTGAAAAAAGTATATAGTGTACGGCGGTACAAAGCATTGCCGGTGTCCTGCTGGTAACGCACGCCGGATTTCTCTTCCCAGAGCCCTGCCGGCTGATAGGGTTTGACAGCGGGACCGCCCATGGTACGATCCAGCAATGCGCCGGCGACCAATGCCTGGTCACGGATCATTTCTGCGGTGAGGCGAAGCCGGGGGCCACGCGCCAAAAGGCGGTTGTCCGGGTCCCGGGCTGTGAGGTGAGGGGGGGCATCGGAATGCTGCCGGTACGTGGCGCTTGTCACGATGAGGCGCTGCATGGCCTTAACGTTCCAGCCGGTCGCGACGAACGTATGGGCCAGGTAATCCAACAACTCCGGATGTGATGGCAAAGCGCCTTGGCGCCCGAAGTCTTCCGGCGTAGCCACGATTCCCGTTCCGAAATATCGCTGCCAGTAGCGGTTCACGGCTACCCGGGCTGTAAGGGGGTGTTGCGGGTGAAAGAGCCATTGGGCCAGACCATACCGGTTCGCCGGAAACGTATCCGGAAACGGCAGAATGACCTCGGGCGCGCGTGGCGATACGGCTGCCCCCTTTGCGTCGTACTGTCCGCGCATTAGGATATGGGCGGTTCGGGGCATGGGCATTTCGCGCATGACCATGATTTCAGGCACGTCGGAAACGAGTGTGTTCTCCTTTTCAAGAAGCGATTGAAGCGTGTGCCGGGCGCGTATCCACGGTGCTTCGTGTCGGGCCAAGTACCAGGCGAAGAGGTCTTCGTCCTCGGCAGCACCAAGCTTCAGACCAGCCAGTTGGGCAACTTCGAATGCGGCCAGCGCACGGTCATAAATCCGCAGCTTGTCCATCGTACCGTCGCGAAAGCCGGTGTCGCGGAAACGGTACGCCAGGGCCAGGTGCACGGCCAGGTTTTCGTAGGTGATATTACGCGTAAGGGCATCGCGAATCACTTCCACTTCTGCCTGCTTCCCATTCACGTACAGGTGCAACCCGCTAGCTTGGCTCAATCCATCGTACGTCAGGGCCAAATGTGTCCACTCGTTCATGGACACGGATTCGTGTGTGCGGATTCGGATGGCATTCTCCGGCCACATGTGGGCGAGTTGTGCAATCAGATGCCCATCATGCAATGCCAGCTCGTAGCCACGGCTGCCGGCATCCAGTGCAGCTTGTGAGTGGTGAACCAGAATGCCAGTCTCCTCAGCGGGTTTGATCCACACGCTTATGGAGAATGGGTCCGTTCGCCGGAATTCACCAACTCCTTCAAAATAGATGCCACTCTCGCCATCAAAGGAAAGTCCATTGCCGTCGTGGCCGGGAGCCCGTTCCGGTGCGAATACGAGTGTGCCCTGTTGTCCCGATTCGCAGAATATCTGCTCCGGTTCCAAATACTCAAAGTTGCATTCCAGCACAAGTCCCCGATCATGTTCCTCCGGCAGCCGGTCCAAGTTTACGCGCCACCGTTCGAAAGTCGGGTTTGCGACTACTGCCAAAGTCGCCAGCGATCGCTCCGTTGCGGCAATGTCCATACGGAGACTGTCGATTGTGCGCTCCGTGTCAGGCTGTGGCAACGCCATGGCCGGCACCGGCACGGCGTCTGTGAAGTGAGAAGTTTGTCCGGACTCATCGATATTGTTAAAAAAGCTGAAGAGCCCGTAGTAGTCCGCCTGAGATATTGGGTCGTACTTGTGATCGTGGCAGCGTGCGCATTCCAGCGCCAGACCCATAAAGGCTGTACCCATTGTATTGGTGCGATCGGCCACATACTCCGTACGGAACTCTTCCTCAATGCTGCCGCCTTCATTCGTCTGGCGGTGGTTACGGTTAAAGGCTGTTGCTAGCCGTTGCGCCTCCGTGGCATTCGGCAGCAGGTCGCCAGCGATTTGCCATGTTCCAAATTCATCGAACGGCAGATTGCTGTTGAAGGCCTCAATCACCCAGTCCCGCCAAGGCCACATGCGACGTTCCCGGTCTGCCTGATAGCCGTGTGTGTCGGCATAGCGCGCCACATCCAGCCACTCCGCAGCCATGTGTTCGCCATAGGCTGGTGATGCAAGCAAATGATCTACGACCCGCTCATAGGCGCCCACGCTGGTGTCAGCCAGGAAGGCGTCGATCTCCGCGAGTGTAGGTGGAAGACCGGTCAGATCAAACGTAACGCGGCGAAGCAGCGTCGCCCGCTCCGCTTCAGGTGACGGTGTGAAGCCCTCACGCTCCAGATGCGACAGAACAAAATAGTCCAAATCATTCCGGGGCCATTCTACGGCGGATACGTCGGGGCGCTGGGGGGTTTCAACCGGAATAAAACTCCAGTGAGGTTTCCATTCTGCGCCTTGCAAAATCCAACGCTCAATCAGAGCAATCTCGCGGCTATCAAGCACCAGGTTGGACTCAAGCGGTGGCATGCGTACCTCTGGATCCAAGGCCGTAATGCGGCCGTACAGGCGGCTCTTGCGCGGGTTCTTGGGAACTATGGCATGACCGCCGGACTCCAGCCTTGCGTACTTGGCACCGTACTCCTCGTCCAGCCGCAGTCCGGCTTGGCGCGCATTGCCGTCCGGCCCATGGCACGCATAGCAACGATCCGACAATATCGGCCGGATGTGAAAATTATAGTCCACCACCTCGGGCAGTGCATCCACTTGCTCTGACGAACGGGACGTACACCCGATAAGGGTAATCACCACTATGCACGCCAAAACACGCATACTCAAGCCAACAGGTCGTGCACCACGTGACCGTGCACGTCGGTAAGCCGGTAGCGGCGCCCTTGGTGCCTGTAGGTCAGTCGCTCGTGTTTTATGCCCAACAAATGCAGGACGGTTGCCTGAAAGTCGTGGACATGTACCGGGTTTTCAACAATATTGTAGCCCAGATCGTCAGTCATGCCATAAGTGAGTCCGGGCTTGATGCCCCCCCCTGCCATCCAGACGGTAAAGCATCTGGGATGATGATCCCGTCCGTAATTGGTTTCGGTGAGTGCACCCTGAGAGTAGTTTGTGCGGCCGAATTCACCCCCCCAGATGACCAGCGTATCCTCCAGCAAACCGCGCTGCTTCAGGTCCGCTACCAGTGCCGCGGATGGCTGATCGGTGTCCTTGGCCTGCAGCGCGATGTCATGCGGCAGGTTTCCATGCTGATCCCAGCCCATGTGATAGAGTTGAATAAAGCGCACATCCCGTTCGGCCAGCCGGCGGGCCAACAGGCAGTTGGCGGCGTAAGTCCCGGGGGTACGCGCATCCTCACCGTACAATTCGAAGGTGGAGTCCGGCTCATCGGACAGGTCCGTTACATCCGGAATGGACGTCTGCATTCTGTAAGCTAATTCGTACTGAGCAATGCGAGACTGGATTGCGGGATCGCCGCTTTGCTCATAGTGCAGCTCATTGAGCTTGGCCAAATGCTGTAGCATTCGTCGTCGGTCCGTACGCTTCAGTCCCGGTGGATTATTCAAGTATAGCACTGGATCCCTCCCAGCCCGGAACTGTACGCCCTGATGCAGTGCAGCCAGAAAGCCGTTTCCCCAGAGTCGCGAATAGATGGGCTGTGGACGCTGCAATCCACGTGATAGCAGTACGCAGAACGTGGGCAAGTTCTCATTGGCACTGCCGAGACCATAGCTCAGCCACGCACCCATACTGGGCCGGCCCGGCTGCTGCGAACCCGTCTGGAAAAAGGTAATGGCGGGATCGTGATTGATCGCCTCCGTATACATGGAACGCACGATGCAAAGCTCATCGGCGATCTGGGCAGTGTACGGTAACAGGTCACTGATCCATGCGCCGCTTTGCCCGTGCCGGGCAAACGGATACACGGTGGGAGCAAGCGGAAGCGTCTTTTGGTAGGCGGTCATACCGGTCAGGCGCTGGCCCATCCGCACCGACGCGGGCAAGTCTTCCCCGCGGCGCTGATCCAGCGCGGGTTTGAAATCAAACAGCTCCAGCTGGGACGGTCCGCCACTTTGAAAAAGGTATATAACTCTGCGAGCCCGCGGAGCAATATGTGGTGAAGCCAGAATGCCGCGGAAGGCCGATCCGGCTGCGAGTTCTTCCGGGGTACGCGCACAACCCATAAGAGAGGCTAGCGCGACACCGCCGATGCCCAGGCTCAGCCTTGAAAAGAAGTGCCGTCGGTTCATCTGGCAGCCCAGCGAATACAGATCGTCGCACATGGTATTGGGGCAGTCTGGTTTAGGAATCTAGCGGTACTGCGCTTCGTCAAGATTCATGATCGTGCTGGTCACCACCGTGAGCGCGGCGAGTCGCCCGATGTCTTGTATTCGACTCGCAGAGCGGTGGCCCACACTGATGAACTGGCGCGCGCTCACGGGCTCTGCCTCAAAGTGTTCTTGCTGCTCGTTAAGCAGCTCTTCCAAGGTGGCCAGTTCGGTGTCCGTAGCGTGGCGTGAAGTCAGCCACCGGAAAGCCGTTGCAATTCGGTCCTTATCACTGTGGATCTCATTCTGTAAGAGACGCTCCGCCATCACGCGGGCAGCCTCCACAAACTGCGGATCATTCATCAGGACCAGCGACTGGAGCGGCGTTGCGGTTGTCTGCCGTTCTACGGTGCAGATTACACGATCCGGGACATCAAACGTGAGCATTGCAGGTGGCGGAATCGTGCGCTTCCAGTACGTATACAGGCTGCGCCGGTAGAGTTGCGGACCAAGACGATAGCGATTCTCGCCCACTTGGTTGGCCAGCGCTTTCCAAAGTCCTGCGGGTTGATACGGTCGCGCGGGTTCACCGCCGAGTGCGGGATCCAATAAACCGCTCACCATAAGTGCATTATCCCGCATCATTTCTGCGGACAGGCGCACACGCGGACCACGGGCCAATAGCACATTGCCCGGGTCTCGTGCATGTTGCGTGGGCTTGGATGTGTTGCGCTGCCGGTACGTGGCAGAGGTCACGATTTCCTTCAGCAGCGCTTTGATATTCCAGCCGGACTCCATGAAGGTGACCGCAAGGTAATCGAGCAGTTGCGGGTGGGTAGGCAAGGCACCTTGGCTGCCAAAATCCTCTGGCGTATGTACTAGCCCCTCGCCGAAGAACATTTGCCAGAACCGGTTGACGGCTACACGCGCCGTCAGCGGATTATCCTCATGTACCAGCCACTTCGCCAGTCCTAATCGGTTACGGGGTAAATCTTCCGGGAAAGGCAATATGGTGTCCGGCGTATCTGGTCCGACGGAGTCTATGGGTGCGTCGTATGCCCCCCGGTCCAGCACATACGTCTTTCTGGGAGTTTCCATCTCCTCCATGATCATGACATTGGGCACGGTGCGCAGCGCACGTCGCAAGCTGTCCAGCTGGTGCACTGTGTGCCTGAAGGCGGGGTCATGATCATTTCGATAGAATGTCCCAAGTGCTTCTGCAGTGTAGCCGGCAATATGTGTTACTTCAGAGGCCGACAGTTCCCGTGTGTAGATGCGTAGCTCATCCAACGCTCCCCCCACAAGGCCTTCAATATCGTCGCGCACCTTCTTGCGATGGGTCCAGTTGCCGGCCAGTAGCGGTGTCCCGTTGAGAATGCTCAGCCGAGTCAGAGAGTCGGCGGTCACTCGCGTTTGCGCTTTTTGTCCGTTCAGATATAGCGAAACACCACTGGCCCGCCCCGAGCCGTCGTAGGTGGCAAAGACGTGCGTCCAGATGCCTTCTGGTATGCGCGACGCAGTTGTCACAGCAATTTGATGCTGGCTATCGTGCCGGAGGCGCAGACGAAGGTAACCTTCCTTGGTGCGTGTCAAATCATATCCGCTCAGCTTTTGCTCGTCGATGCGCTTGGAGATCAGTGCGGCATCTTTTTCCTGCCGGTATGTCCGAACCCATGCTCCAAGGGAGAATGGGTCGTACCACTCAAAGTCGGCCTCCTCGGCCAGGTTCAAGAAGTTCAGGCCGTCAAATACCAGACTGCCTCCCATGTGTCCTTGAGTAAGTCCGGGCGGCTCAAGATCTTTCTCCAAGCCGGTATTAGCTTTCGCTTCCAGCCCGGCATAGCTTGGCGCGACAAGCCCCAAGAGCGTATCCAGTGCCAAATGTGAATACAGTTCTTGTGTCACCGCCGCGTCTAAATCAGGCTTCCAGTCTTCAGGCGGTGTCGGCAAGGGCCACGCATCCAGCACAGCTTCAAGCGAGTCAATACCGGCAGCAGTGTGGGCAATGTCGGCCTCCAATGCCGAATCTTCTACGCGCATCGAAGGCCGGGGTGACAAATCGAAATAACTGATCGGAGCCTGCTCGTCTATGCCATTAAAAAATGCAAACATGGAGTAGTACTCCCGCTGCAGGATTGGATCATATTTGTGATCATGGCAGCGGGCACACTCCATAGTAAGCCCCAAGAAGGCCGTGGCGGTGGTGTTCGTACGGTCGGCCACATACTCCGTGATGTACTCGGCGGCTACAACACCCCCCTCTTGTGTAATCGCATGGTTGCGATTGAATCCGGTGGCCAGCCGCTGCGCATAGGTGGCCTCTGGCAGCATATCGCCCGCAATCTGCCAAGTAATGAAGTCATCATAGCTCATATTGTCATTGAAGGCACCGATAACCCAGTCCCGCCAGGGCCACATAGTGCGCGGGCGATCATCCTGGTAGCCATGCGTATCGGCATAGCGAGCTACATCCAGCCACAGTGAGGCCATTCGTTCGCCGTACGCTGGGGAATCGAGCAGTCGGTCCACCGCGTGCTCGTACGCCTCCGGGTCGGAGTCGGCCAGGAACGCATCGAGATCAACCGGTGGGGGTGGCAGTCCTGTAAGGTCAAATGAAGCGCGTCGAAACAGCTTGGCGGCATTCGCTTCGACAGAAGGCTCGAGCCCTTCAGATTCAAGGCGGGCCAGCACGAAGCGGTCAATATCGTTCTGTATCCATTGGTCTTGGCGTACAGCTGGCGCCGGCGGCTTGACTGGCGCGGTAAAGGCCCAGTGGGGTTTCCAGGGCGCGCCCTGATTGATCCACTTGCGGATCATGGCGATCTCTGTTGCTGAGAGCGAAAGATTGCTCTCCGGCGGCGGCATGATGTGTTTGGGATCCGTCGACGTGATGTGCTCAATCAGCACACTGGACGCGGCATTTCCCGGCACAATAATGCGCCGCAGAGAATCTTCCCGGCTTTGACCATAGGCCCGTTCTTGCACGTCCAGAC
>JAAXGT010000083.1 GCA_012271205.1 Rhodothermales bacterium | reverse complement strand
ATTTCAATCAGACTATTGAAGAGATTGCCCAGGCGCTGGAGATTGGCCAGTCCCTTCGCACTGAATTGACGCCGTTTTGCGGCGGAGAGTTCTTGATTGCCCAGTGCTTCCAAGTACCCGCTTACAGAGAAAATCGGATTGCGGACCTCGTGCGATATATTGCCAATGAATTCGTTTTGCAGCTGCGTCAGGCGCTTCATTTCTTCGATCTTTTCGCGATAGTTAACCGACATCTGGTCAAGATTCCGCGCCAGATCCTGAATCTCAGCCGCTCTCGTGGTTACGCGAATGGGTGTGTCAAAATTGCCGGCGGTAATGTTCTTGGCACTGCGTCCAATGACACGCAGCGGTTGTGTGACGCGATCAGCTGCCACCCAGCTACCCAGTAGAGCCATCAAGAGAGCTATAGACAAGCCAATGATCATGCGGCCCTGCATGTTGCGGACGAGCCGGTGCAGTGGACTTTCCGGACTTGTCACGCCGATAACGTACGCTTCTTGAGCGAAGGCACCGACGTGCATGCGCTGACCGCTGGTGCCGCGTCGAGTGGCAAAGAATTCGTCCCCCTCCTTAAGGTTGCGTATCTCTGATAGCGTCGCCAGCTGGGTGGCGGACTCGAATCCGGCAGGCGTATTGCTCCAAAGCAGCGAGTCGTTGTGAGTTACAAAGATTTGCAGGTCATCCAGCTGTTCAGCCAAAGCGACCGATTGTGCCCAGTTTTCCTCCGGCTGTACCACAACAATAGAAGCAATCCATCTCGCGTGGGTAAGGTAGGTGCTGCGTGCTGCCGACTCGATCTGGTTACGCCCGTTGAAGAGCACGTACAACCCTGCGCCAGCTACAGCGATGCCGACAAACAACACGAAGGTTAGGAACATCCAAGTCTGCGTAGCGGCCCGCTTCGGAAAGATCAGCCTCCAGATCCAAGTGGACCAGCGCATGGATGCGTTAGAGCTGCCGCACGTTACTCTTTCTTGCTGGAGATGCCCACCTCAGCCTACGCATTTGTGTTCTGGTCACTGTCAGTGTATGGTTCGTCTGCATTTTGGACATACCGATACCCTATGCCACGAACTGTTTGAATATGGACAGCAAACGGGCCCAGCTTTTCACGTAGATTTTTAATGTGTGCATCAACGGTCCTCTCCGTCACCATCATCGCATCTTTCCAAATGGATTCGAGGAGTTGCTTGCGCCGATAAGCCTTTTGCGGATGCTTTACCAGATACCGCAGCAGCTCGAATTCCGTCAGAGTGAGTCCAAGATCCTGATCTTCCAAAGACGCACGAAACTCATCCTGATAGATCTTAAGCCCATTCACGTGTAGCACCTCCTTCTTTTCGATGCCACTGCGTCGCAGAATGGCTCTTACATGAGCAATGATGACTTGGGGTGTTGTTGGTTTGGTGAGGTAATCGTCACCGCCGAGCATGAGTCCTTGCACGCGATCTTGGTCCTCAATCTTGGCGCTGAAGAAAATAATCGGAATATGCTCGGTTTCTGCCCTGGAGCGCAAACGCTGACACACCTGGTATCCATCCAAGCGCGGCAGCATTATGTCCAGTAGGATTAAATCGGTTTTCGGTGTAACCTTTTCTAACGCTTCCTCCCCATCATATGCTGCTACAACGTTAAAGCCCTCCTTTCCAAGGAAGTGTTGGATGACTTCGGATACATCCTCCTCGTCCTCAACGACCAAGATGGTGATGTCCTCGGCTTCACGAACTGATGTGATCATGGTCCACAGTTATGGTACTTGCAGTATAGTATTAGGGGCAGCCTGAGCACTATATTGGCCGCCGCCGGGCCAAAAACTCTCCGGGAATTCGAAAACAACGCACATAAAAAGGCAGCACTGGTACGCTTCCACCGGTTTATTGTTGCACGTGCACGGTGCTGGCGGCTCACGGAATAATCTGTACAGTTATATTTCCGGTGCTTTGAAAGCGCTTATGACGCCACATCTATTGATCCAAGGCGGGACGCTCATTGACCCCGAAACGGGGCGGACTCAGCGTGCAGATATTCGCATCAAGCACGGGCAGATTACGGAGATCGGCCTCGAACTTGAAGCGGAGGAGGATCCGGTGCTTAAGGCCAATGGATGTATGGTTTCTCCAGGCTGGATGGACATGCATGTTCATTTGCGAGAGCCGGGCCAAGAGCACAAGGAAACCATCGAATCCGGTTGTCGGGCCGCTGCCTTTGGGGGCTTTACAGCGGTTGCCTGTATGCCCAATACAGAGCCGCCGCTGGATACGCGGGAGGCTGTGCATTCTATTATTGATCGGGCCTCCGGCCTCAT
Source organism: Rhodothermales bacterium (assembly GCA_012271205.1). GTDB lineage: Bacteria > Bacteroidota > Rhodothermia > Rhodothermales > Bin80 > JAAXGT01. Next base: position 11,769 of record JAAXGT010000083.1, on the reverse strand, counting down.
TGTTGATGTGTATCCCATTGCGTGCGTATCCCGTGGCCGCTGCGGCAGTGAACTCTCTGAAATGGCGGAGCTTGCGCAGAGTGGGGCAGTAGCTTTTAGCGATGATGGCAATCCTGTGCAGAACGGCGGGCTAATGCGTCGCGCCCTTGAATATGCCCGCATGTTGAGGCGACCCGTCATCAATCATATGGAAGATCTTGCGATGGGACCCAAGGGGCACATGAACGAAGGAATCGTGTCCACTCGCCTTGGATTGACCCCTGTGCCAGCATTGTCGGAAGAGTCGATGATCGCAAGGGATCTGATGCTCGCTGAGCTGACGGGAGGACATTTGCACGTGGCTCACGTGTCGACCGCACAAGGTGTGAGTCTCATACGACAGGCCAAGTCTCGTGACGTGCACGTAACGGCCGAAGCCTGTACGCATCACTTCAGTCTGACCGACGAAGCGGTGGAGGTATCCGGGTTTTCAGCCCAAACGAAAATGCATCCCCCCCTTCGCACAGCATCGGACGTTGCAGCTATTCGTAACGGACTGCGCGATGATACCCTGGATGTCATTTGTACGGATCACGCCCCCCATGCATCGTTTGAGAAGGAGGTCGAATTCAATACGGCCCCGTTTGGAATTATCGGTCTCGAAACTGCCTGGGGACTGACCGGCACACATCTGATTGCACCGGGCGTTTTAACAGTGGCTGCGGCAGTACATAAATTGTGCGTGGCGCCGCGCCAGATTCTGGGAATTTCCATGCCCAAAATACGTATCGGTGCTTCGGCAAATTTGACCGTATTTGATGCCACGACCGAATGGGCATTTGAGGCGCGCCATATATACTCCAAGAGCCGCAATACCCCCTTCATCGGTGCACGAATGACTGGAAAAGCCTGGGCAGTTTATAACAAGGGGCAACTTGTGAAACACGCTCGATAACGCGTGTATGGCGCTTGATCAGGTGCACGATTCTGCACGGTACATGGAAGCAAAGCCGCATGTTGCGCTCATTTACGGAGGCCGCTCTTCGGAGCACGAGGTGTCCGCCGTTTCCGCCCGAAACATTCTAATGGCCATGGATACGCAGCTATATGATGTGACGCTTGTGCGCATAGATCGGCAGGGGACATGGGAGCTCGTGGTGGATTTCGACGGCGCAGCTGAGATGCCTATGAACTCTGGTGTAAACGACCGGGCAGTTTGTCTGACGCCGGGCGGGCGTCTAATCAGGGAGGATGGCAGCGTATGGGATCTGCGGCCTGTAGATGTGGTGTTCCCGGTACTGCATGGGCCTAACGGAGAAGATGGCACTATACAGGGTCTGTTGCAGATGTATGATATTCCGTGTGTGGGTGCCGGCGTACTTGGATCGGCCGTGGGCATGGACAAAGATGTCATGAAGCGTCTTCTGCGGGAGGCTGGCATTCCAACGCCGGATTTCAGGGTGATTTGCCGGGCAGATGCGGAGACATGGAGCTATGCCCAATGCGTAGAGATGCTCGGGAGCCCGCTTTTTGTCAAACCGGCCAACACGGGATCTTCGGTTGGTATTTCAAAGGTGGTGGATAAGGCCGGATACCAGGAGGCGCTGGATCATGCCTTTTCGTTTGACTCCAAGGTGCTGATTGAAACCGCCATCACAGGTCGCGAGCTGGAGTGTGCCGTTATATGTACAAGCCCGTTGCGCGTGTCGGTCTGCGGCGAAATCACAACGCGTCACGACTTTTATACTTATAAGGCCAAGTACGAAGACGAGGAGGCCACAGATCTGATAATCCCGGCGGATATCTCTGATGAAACGGCGGCCCGAATGCAAGGGCTGGCCCGCGAGACCTGCCGCGTGCTCAGCTGCGAGGGAATGGCCCGTGTGGACTTCTTCATGGATGAAGAAGGACACCTGCTGGTCAATGAGATCAATACAATTCCGGGATTTACGTCGGGCAGTATGTTTCCACGGCTCTGGGAGTATTCGGGACTCAGCTTTCCAGAGCTGGTGGATACGCTCCTGCAGGAAGCAATTATGCGCCACGAGCGCAGTCAGCAGCTCAGGCATACGCCATAGGCGTCGCATGCCCTACTCGACCGACACACGTACGCTGCGCCCCGGCGATACCTACGTGGCCATACGTGGAGAGCGGTACGATGGACACGACTTCGCCTGTGAAGCACTTCGCAAAGGTGCGGCAAACGTTATTGCAGAGCATCCGCTTTCGGATTTGCCTCCAGATCGTGTCCAGTGTGTTCAGAACACGGAATTGTATCTGGCTGGGATCGCCCGGGACAAGATTGTATCGGCGCAGTGCCAGGTAATTGCCATTACAGGTTCAGTGGGCAAGACAAGCACCAAGAACGCAATTGCAACGGTATTGGCGTCTGCTTTTCCGGTCACGGCCTCAAGTGGAAATCTGAACACGTTGCTAGGCCTTGCCCTCACGTTGGCCAACAGCGATTTGGAGCACGAGTCAAGGCTTGTCCTCGAAATGGGAGCCACGCGAAAGGGTGATATAGAGGAGATCTGCACCTGGTTCTCGCCACACATTTCTGTGGTGACGAACGTGCGTGGAGTGCATTTGGAAACGTTTGGCAGTCTGCGCGGCGTACAGACTGCCAAGAGCGAAATTGTGCTGGCACTGGATGGGCATGGCATAGCCTGCCTGAATGCGGACGATCCGCTGACCCGGGAAATGCAAGACAAGTGTCGGGGGCGCACTGTTCTGTTTGGCAGGAGTCGCAATAGCCATATTACTCCTCAACACATTACGGTGCAGCTTCCGCTGTTGGGTGACCATGCCCTTTACATTGCTATGGCTGCGTTCGCGGTAGGGCGTGCGGCAGGCATGGACGGTCTCGCGATAAACGCAGCGCTGCGCCATCTAAAAGCTGAAAAAGGTCGGCTGCGGCGCTTGGAGGCGAGAAATGGCGCACTGCTGATCGACGATTCGTACAATGCCAGTCCGGACGCAACCCGGGCCGCGCTGCAAGTGCTGCGAACCGTGGAAGCCAAGCGGCGCATTGCGTTTCTAGGGGATATGCTCGAACTTGGCCCCGGTGAGCTCGATGCGCACGTTAACGCCGTAGAGGAGGCTGTTGAAGCGGCCGATCTGGTCTTTGTGGCCGGAGATATAATGAAGATCGCATTTGACAACCTGCCTCCCGCTGTGCAGTCACGTGTGTGCGCATTCGACAACTCCGCAACGCTTTCAAAGGACTTGGAAGCGGGCAAAGTATACATGCCTGAGCGGGGCGATACAATTCTGGTCAAGGGATCTCAGGGCGCGCGAATGGAGCGAATCAGCAAGGTGCTTCTGGCCGAAGATATCCCTCCGGAAGAGGTATTGCCACGGCAGTCAGCGAGCTGGCTGGCTCTTTGATTCGCGACGTGCTACGAACATTGGCACGCAGATTGCGTTTATCCTTTCACTCTACAGGGGTGCCCGATGCTGCATGATGTACTGGAGGTCCTGCGTACACAGAACCGGTTCCTGATCACTACACATGTACGCCCTGATGGCGATGCGATTGGATCGCAGCTGGCTCTGGGTCTGGCCTTGGAGAAGTTGGATAAGCAGGTTACGCTGCTTAATTCGGATCCGGTGCCGCACAGTCTGGACTGGTTGCCGGGAAGCGGTGCCATAAAGGCGTTTAGGGGGGAGGTTGTATTTCGTGAGGCTGTGGCATGCGCGGACGCGATTCTTGTAGTGGACACGAATGCGCTAAATCGCCTGGGCAAACCGCTGCGGCGGCCCGTGCAATCCAGCAAGGCTGTCAAGGTGCTGATCGATCATCACACAGAGCCCGAAATCTGGTTTGATCATAGCTACATTTTGACGGCGGCGGCGGCCACCGGGCAGCTGGTCTATGAGATTATTTGTGGTCTAGATCCGAATCTGATTGATGCAGAGATCGCGACGGCACTCTATACGGCCATCATGACGGATACGGGATCATTTCGCTTTAGCGCAGTCACGGCAGATGTCCACCGCATGACCGCGGATCTCCTTGAGCGTGGCGGCCTGCCGGCGTCGGAAGTGTACCAGAACATCTACCAGTCGCGCCCCCCCATGTGGGCCCGGCTCGTGTCAATGGTTTTGGGCACCCTCACGCTGCTTTACGATGGTGAGTTAGCCTATATGGTCATTACGCAGCGAATGTTTAGTGAAACAAATACTGAATACGACGACGCAGAGGGCATGGCAGATTTTGCCATGTCAGTGCATGGTGTTCGCGTGGTGATCATTTTCACGGAATCCCGCAAGGGCGTGAAGATCAGTTTCCGATCTGTGGGGGAGATTGCTGTCGATGGTTGGGCACGTGCTTTCGGTGGCGGCGGTCACCCGAATGCTGCGGGTGCATTCCTGGCGGCCTCACTGGACGAAGTCATAGATCGCGTGCTCCATTCGGCTTCTCGGCATTTGGGTTATGTGTCTCAGTCATTTGAGGTCACCTTGTCACAGGAAGATGAGGCGTACCTCTCAGCTCTCACCAGTTTGCAGGGATGAAAGTATCGGTCACCACACTCCCACTGCACGACCTTGATGTCGATTTGCTCATTTTGCCTGTTGGCTTGGGGGAGGCTATTACACGGGCTGCACAGATAGGCGGTGTAATTGGCACGTCGCTGTCCCGTGCGCTGCAGGACTTTGACGGCAATCCGGGCGATACCGTGCTCATTTATCCGGAGGCATCACGCTCGAAGCGTGTTGGACTTATAGGTCTCGGAGACAGGGGCCGGCTGGACGCGGAGGCATTGCGCCTGGCTGCAGCGGATGGCGTAAAGTTATCCGCAACCACCAAGGCCAGCACGGTTGCATTGTGTGTGCCTGACTCACCCATGGATGCCGAATCTATGGGGCAAGCGCTTGTGGAAGGTTTTTTATTGGCGTCGTACGAGTACTCACGATACAAAAATGACGAGTCCAAGATGCGGGCCCGGACCGAGCGGCTGGTATTGCACGCATCTGCCGACGAAAAATCGGCCCGCCGTGGAGCCGAACGCGGTCGGGTAGTGGCCGAGGCGACGATTACGGCACGTGATCTGGTCAATATGTCGCCCCATGAGAAGACCCCGACTATGCTGGGCCGCCACGTAGAGCGCTTCGGCAGGAAGTATGGCTATGATGTGTCCTTGTGGGACAAGTCTGACATCGAAAAGGAAAAAATGGGCGGCCTGTTGGCTGTCAACCGTGGCAGCTGTGAGCCGCCGGTCTTTATCGAAATGACTTGGCGTCCTGAGAAAGCCTCGAATATACGCCCTGTAGTATTGGTCGGAAAGGGTATTGTTTTTGACACCGGCGGCTTGTCCCTCAAGCCGACGAGAAATTCCATGGATCACATGAAGGCCGATATGGCGGGTGCGGCTGCAGTCATCGGGGCCATGGAGGTGCTCGCCCGTCTGGAGGTGCCACTCTATGTCATAGGGTTTATTCCCGCTACCGACAATCGCCCTGGTCAGAATGCCTATGTGCCCGGCGATGTTTTGCAGATGCATTCCGGCAAGACGGTGGAGGTGCTTAATACTGATGCGGAGGGACGGCTGATACTGGCGGATGCGCTTTCGTATGCAACGCTGTACCGCCCGGAGTTGGTGATCGACTTGGCTACTTTGACTGGTGCTCAGGTTGTGGCACTGGGTAGCCAGGTGGCTGCGGTGATGACCCCTGAGGATACCGGGGCCGAGGAGCGATTGGCTGCCGTTCAGGCTGCGGCTACCCGAAGCGGGGACTGGGTGCATCCCTTACCGATGCATGCTCATTACGGTAAGGCTTTGGAAAGTGATGTTGCCGATATCAAGAATATCGGTAATCGGGAGGCAGGGACGATAACTGCGGGCAAGTTTCTGGAGCATTTTGTGGACTACCCCTGGGTGCATATAGATTTGGCGGGCCCTGCTTTTCTGAAGAAGGCCTTACCGTATCGGCCCAAGGGTGGTACAGGCTTTGGCGTGCGTCTGCTCACTGAGTTTCTTCGTGCCTACGCGTATCCAAAGAAACGCTGACAGATTAGTGAGCGCCATTAAGGATTCCGAGGCGGCGCCCCAGTGCCCGCGTGTGGCCGTCACACTTGGGGATCCGAATGGGATCGGGCCCGAAGTCGTACTTAAGAGTCTGGCCGATGCGCGAATGCGCCGCTTGATCGATCCGGTAATCATCGGATCGCTGCATGTAATTGAGCTGTACACGGACAAGTTGGAGCTGGAATTTCCTGAGCTTATTCCTGTAACCGAAGCAATGGAGCCGGTACCAGCATCGGCGCTGAGAGTCATGAATCCGTCGCCTGGTGAAAAGCCGCGAGTGGCACCGGGGGATGTGACGGGCCATGCCGGAGATCTTGCCATGAAGTCGGTACGCTTGGCAGTAGATCTCGCCTTGGATTCTGCTGTAGATGCCATTGTCACCGCGCCAATTTCGAAGCGTGCGATTGCGCTGGCCGGGTATGAGTTTCCTGGGCATACAGAGTTTTTGGTTCATCGCACCCGTGCAGCGTCGCATACAATGATGATGATTGCTGGTGCTCTGCGTGTGGGTCTGCTCACCGTCCACATACCATTGGCGAAGGTGGCGAAGCGAGTCAGGAAGGCCGACATAAAGCGCTGTCTCAAGTCTATCGCACGGAGCTTGCAGGCAGACTTCGGTATTGTGCGGCCCCGGATTGCAGTGCTGGGGCTCAATCCGCATGCCGGAGAAGAAGGCGTACTGGGAGGCGAAGAGAGCGCTGAGATTATTCCGGCTATCAGAGAAAGCTGTAAGGGGGGCATAATGACGTTTGGACCTTTCCCGGCGGACGGCTTTTTCGGCAGTGGTACATATCGGGGCTATGATGCGGTATTGGCTATGTATCATGATCAAGGTCTTATTCCCTTCAAGACCCTGGCTTTCGGGCGCGGGGTAAATTTTACTGCGGGCCTTCCCATTGTACGGACCTCACCCGACCACGGTACTGCGTTTGATATTGCCGGGAAGAACCGGGCGGATGAGGGCAGTGTGCGACACGCCATATATCTGGCTGCAGATATTGCACGGCAGCGCAGTCGACCTGTTTAGCCTTATGCATCAGTGCTTGCAGGGGGCGTATATTGCGCGCTGCCATCAAATCAATTATATCGTCCAAATCCTATGGATTTAGTTCTCCAAGCACAGGGATTTATTGACAATCTCCTCCAATACCCGCTCCTCATCATGCTGTTGGGGACGGGCATTTTCTTAACCTTGAGGCTAGGGTTTATCCAGTTCCGGCGCTTTGGCCACGGGATTGCCGTTGCAATGGGCAAGTATGATGACCCGGATGACGCGGGCGACGTCTCGCATTTTCAGGCTTTGACCACCGCCCTCTCAGCTACGGTTGGGATCGGGAACATTGCGGGTGTGGCGCTAGCCATTCACTGGGGTGGACCGGGAGCCATTTTCTGGATGTGGATGACAGCGCTACTGGGCATGTGCACGAAGTATACGGAAGTCACGCTCGCGCAGCGCTTCCGCATTGTGGATGAATCAGGTGGTGCGATGGTAGGTACCGTGTCGGGTGGTCCTATGTACTACATTGAGCGGGGGTTGGGGATGAAATTCAAGCCGCTCGCCATTTTCGTTGCGGCGGCCATGATCTTCGTTTCATTCTTTACCGGCAATGCGATTCAGGCCAATACGGTTGCCGATCTTGTGCAGGCGGAGTTTCGGCTCTCTCCGTATGTCACTGGCGGGTTTACGGCCCTTGTAGTTGCTCTTGTCATTTTGGGCGGCATTCGGAGGATTGGGAGCGTTACGGGCATTTTGGCACCTGCCATGGGCGTTATCTATGTGACAGGTGGTCTGATCATTCTCGGAATAAACTATGGGGACATCCTGCCGTCATTGGGGCTCATCTTCACCGAGGCATTTAACCCAACGGCGGGCATTGCCGGCACCGGGATCGGAATCTTCATCCAGACGCTTTTGTGGGGGGTGCGACGAGGGTTGTTCTCAAACGAGGCAGGGCAAGGGTCGGCCCCAATCGCACACTCGGCTGCTAAGACGCAAGAACCGGTGTCTGAGGGCGCCGTGGCACTGTTGGAGCCCTTCATCGACACCATTGTTATCTGTACCATCACGGCACTGGTGGTCTTGACCACGGGTGTGTGGAATACGCCTGTGGATACGCCGCTTACGCTTGGCGAAGGCGACTTGAGCTACGTCGTGGAAACTGAGCGCGGATTCGAGAACGCGGAGTCTGTTCCGGATCAACTTCTGATTGACAACGGGGCGCAGATTGCCGGTTCTGCCGGCGTCCTGTTTGCCTGGCACGAAGTGCCGGTGGAGCGTTTCTTCACAGATGAGGAGCAGACGCAGCCGTTTACGGGAATAATTTACACGGAGTCAGGTGTGGCCATCTCGGAATCGAGTGGCGACACCTTGTCAACGCTTTATGGTCCGGCCATCGAGAATGGCGCGCCGCTGACGGCTTTTGGTTTTCAGCAGGGGCTGGGCACGCTGGGCAACTTGATAGTTATCATAAGTGTGTTCCTGTTTGGTATTTCGACGGCGATTTCCTGGAGCTACTACGGAGACCGTTGTTCAATGTACCTGTTCGGCCAGCGGTCTATCCTCATATACAAGCTGCTGTTTGTCGGCATGCACTTTTTGGGGGCGGTTACGGAACTCAACACGATTTGGAGTATCGGAGACACCGCTCTGTCGCTTGTGACTATTCCAAACGTGTTGGCGCTCCTGCTCCTTTCGGGCATTGCCAAGCGGCTCACAGATGACTATTTCGGCACATACAAATCGGGCATTTCGCGCGACGAGTACTTGATCAAGGCACGTGCCCGTGCGGCGGCAAAGGAACGGGATTCATAGCTCTCGGCAACGAGATTAGGATCTGATTTCAATTCAACATCAGGTGTTAATCCGTGATGGAAAAGGAAGGCGCATCAAGACCGTCCATCTGGCAGGCATTATGGCCCATACTGATGCTGGTCGTAATGCTTACGGCATCTGTGATTTTCTTTGGCGGTGATTCGTCCTATGGCCCTAACCAGATCGCGCTGATTCTGTCAGCCATGGTGGCCGCCATTATCGGGCTCAAGCTGGGCTACAAGTGGCGTGAACTGCAGGACGGCATGGTACACGGCGTGTCGCTGGCCATGGGTGCGATTTTCATTCTGCTGGTTGTGGGGTCACTGATAGGTACGTGGATTATGTCCGGTATTGTGCCAACGATGATTTACTACGGTCTGCAGATCCTTAATCCTTCCATTTTTTACGTTGCTTGTGCTATCATTAGTGCGCTGGTCGCCGTGGCTACGGGCAGCTCGTGGACCACGGCCAGCACGATCGGGATCGCGCTAATAGGAATTGCGGCTGCATTCAATTTGAATCTGGGGATTGCCGCCGGGGCTATTGTGTCCGGTGCCTATTTCGGGGACAAGTTGTCCCCCCTTTCGGACACCACTAATCTTGCGCCGGCGATGGCCGGAACGGACCTGTTCACGCATATTCGGCATATGCTGTGGACTACGATTCCGAGCATTACAATTGCCATCATCCTTTTCACAATCCTCGGTTTTGTCCAGGAGCCAACTACTGCTGAAGGGGCGGGCTTGCAGGAAATGCTTACTGCCTTGGACGAAGGATTCAGCTTGGGATGGCACCTTCTTATTCCGGTTGCTGTGGTATTGTTTGTTATCTACAAGAAAATGCCGGCCTTCCCGGCACTCCTGTTGGGGGCACTCCTTGGAGGTGTATTCGCGATGGTATTTCAGCAGGAAGTAGTGCTGACCTACGTCGGGGATACGAACTTGCCGCGGTTTCTGGCACTACTCAAGGGATTCTGGATGGCACTATTTGGGACGTTTGAGGCGAGTACTGGCAATGCGGCCTTGGATGAGCTGCTGACACGGGGCGGCATGGAGAGTATGATTAACACCATCTGGCTGATTGTGTCTGCCATGATGTTCGGGGCCGTCATGGAGAAGACCGGTATGCTGAGCGTCTTGGCGCAGCGAATACTTGGGGCAGCCCGCAGTACAGGCAGTTTGATTCTCGCGACGCTGGGAACGGCAATTGGGATGAATATCGTTGCAAGTGACCAGTACATCTCGATTGTAGTCCCGGGTCGCATGTACCGTGCCGAGTTCGAAAAGCGCAAATTACATCCAAAGAATCTGTCACGGGCACTGGAGGATTCGGGTACGCTTACATCGGCTTTGATTCCCTGGAATACGTGCGGTGCGTTTATGGCGAGTGCGCTGGGTGTTCCCACGCTGGTTTACATGCCGTTTGCCTTCTTCAATTACACGAATCCCGTGATTTCCGCGTTTTACGGCTTCACTGGCTTTACCATTGTACCGCTTGAGGAAGAAGACGTCTCAGAAGCGGCTCACGAGACATTCGCTACCTGATATCTGCTACTGAATTACCATGGGGCGTCTGGTGGGTGCACAATTCGGAGGCATTCTACTTGAAATCGGCCTCAACAGCCAGCATAATGCCGTTCAGATTGCATCTAGTGTGTGAAGGTATGAATATCCTGCCACGGTTATAGCCGCATTTGGGACCGCCAGCCGGGTTCGGCCCCGATTCCGGCTGAATGGCCCCTTTGGGGGCAGATTCCACCGCATGTCCACCATTTCTGCACGGAATCCGGTCGTTCGAGCCGCGATCGGACCGGGGGTCTGGATTTTGGTGAATCGATGTGATGGGTATGGTATTCCTACTTCACCGTATCAGAGGCCATCTCGCTCCGACTTCTTCTCCCCACCCGACGGCCGGCCCATGAGGCCGTACGAAGCCCTCCGAGCCGACCTCCCCGAAGGAGGCTCCATCGAGGAGGTCGCCGGCCGGGGCCACTACCCGCCCGGAAGCTTCCGCCACCTCCTGCGGCGCTTCCGGAACAGCCTTCTTCTGACTTCTTCTGGCCCCGGCCGGCCGCATCGCGTCCCGGGGCCCAACCCGCGGATCCCAGACTGGCTCGCATCGTCCCCCTGCGCCGAGAGCGCCAAGCCTCCATCTACCCGATCCAGCAGATCTGGCCACCGGAAAACAGGCCGGCCAGTCTGGGCTACATCCAGAAGGTCTTCACCCGGGAAGGCCTCCGGCGCCGGCCGCGTCGGCCGGCCTATCAGCGGTGGCCGGCTATCACCGTAGCCGACGTTCGCAAGCTCAACCTCAGGGCGCGCTCTTTTCACACCGACTTTGCGGACCTCTTCCGGTTGGCCTTCGATCGGGCCTCATGCCGCTGGAGGCCAGGCGGGCCGCCGTAGGCCTGCCCGGCACCCGCCTGATCCCGGCCGGTTGGGCCGTACGCTCCCGGCTGGCGCTCAAGCGGTCGGGGAGCGGTCGGCCTTCCCCGGTCCGGGCCGAAGCGCGGGATGAGGGCCGGGCCCTCTTTGCGGGACTGAACGCCATTCCCCAGCGCACCACGCTCACGGAGTACTCCATCCAGGTAGATCCGACCTTGGCCGGACCGCTGAGGCCCCGATGGTACCCTGCAGCGGCCGAGCGGAGCGAGGCCGTCCGTCCGGGAGGGTCCATAGACCTAGACTTCCACACTATTCCCTACCCCGGCGATCCGGCGCTCTTGCCGGAGCCTGATGTCTCCCAGCGCCGCCGCCGTCCGCGCGGTGTGCTCACGGTACGGGCGCGCGACGCCGACGCCCGCCTCTTCTGCCAGGCCGACGCCCCGATTCGCCAGGAAACGCCAAACGAGGCCATGCTGCGCTTGGTCGACTACGGGAAGGCCCCCACCGAAAAGGTCCCAAAAGAACTGGTCTTCGACCGCCGGTTCACGGTCTACGCCCATCTGGC
>JAAXGT010000004.1 GCA_012271205.1 Rhodothermales bacterium | reverse complement strand
ACCGCGATCTCCGCCGTCGGCCAGGCGTAGTTCACATCGCTGCGCAGATGCTTTGAGGACATGACGTCATAGGCGCCGCCATAGGCCTTCCGCGTGATGACGGTGATTTTTGGCACGGTGGCTTCGCAGAAAGCGAAAAGCAGCTTGGCTCCGTGCTTGATGATGCCGCGCCATTCCTGATCGGTGCCAGGCAGGAATCCGGGCACATCCTCAAAGACAACCAGCGGGATATTAAACGCATCGCAGAACCGAACAAAACGCGCGCCCTTGAGCGAGGCATCAATATCAAGCACGCCGGCGAGGTGAGCAGGCTGATTGGCGACAATCCCAACCGATCGGCCGGCAATGTGCGTAAAGCCGCAAATCAGGTTCGGTGCATAGTCTTTATGGATTTCAAAGAATTTGCCGTCATCCACAACGAAGCGAATGACCGCATGCATGTCATAGGGCTTGTTGGGATTTTCCGGCACAATGTCGTCAAGTTCAGCGGGCTCGCGCCCGGGCGGGTCAGACGAGGCCCGCATGGGAGGCGATTCCTCGCAGTTTTGCGGCAAGTAGGCCAACAGATCCCGAATGGCCTGCAGACAAGCCGCATCGTTTGGCGAAACCACATGTGCAACGCCACTCTTGGTCGCGTGAGCACTGGCGCCCCCGAGTGCTTCGGGCGTCACATTTTCCTGGGTAACGGTGCGCACGACGTCCGGACCTGTAACAAACATGTAGCTTGTGCCTTCGACCATAAAGACGAGGTCGGTGATGGCTGGACTGTAGACGGCACCGCCGGCACATGGTCCCAAGATGGCCGAAATCTGCGGGACCACACCAGAGAGGAGTGTATTGTTCAGGAAGATGTCAGCATAGCCTCCCAGAGATACTACTCCTTCCTGAATGCGTGCGCCTCCAGAATCGTTGAGGCCAATGATGGGGGCTCCATTTTGGCCAGCCAGTGTCAGGATTTGGACGATCTTGTTTGCATGTGCCCGGCCGAGTGAGCCCCCAAAAACGGTGAAATCCTGGCTGTAGACATAGACGAGACGCCCGTTAATGGTTCCGAAGCCCGTTACGACGCCGTCACCGTACGGACGTTGGCTTTCCATACCAAAGTCATCGCACTGGTGGCGCACGAATGTGCCGAGTTCTTCGAACGAATCGCTGTCCAGTAGCAGGCTCAGCCGCTCCCTGGCGGTGAGCTTTCCCTTTTCGTGTTGCTGCTGAATGCGCGCGGCACCGCCCCCCATTTGCGCGGCTTCGTGCCGTTTACTTAGCTCATCCGCCGCCGTGTGCATTAGTTAGTGGGTTGAACAGCTGAATTGACCGGGCAAACTGCCGGCTTCCACGTAGGCTCGGGCAAATGGTTCACAATACCCAAGGTTTTCATGCTCAGCGGATGACTCTGGCCAGAAGCTTGAGCGGGTAGACAGAGTCTCGCAGCGTTTCGAGGGTGTTGTGACTGGTGAGCATACCGCTGGCGTTGTCCGTGTTGGCAAGTTGCGGAGCCAAGATCCAAGCGATGGCCAATTTTCGATCACGATGTAGTCTATACCTCCCGGAGGGTTTCATTTCGGTGATAAACTCGTTGCATAGCCCACGCGTCTCGTAATTTGGCGGGGTGGGCATGTGTTTGCTGACGGTGTGCCAGGCAATATGGCAAAAAACGGTCGCGAGCGCAGTAACGGAAGCTCTGATCAAAGGCCCTGCCGGAGCAGATGTCTGGTCTGAAGCCCCTAGATTGAGGTGTTTAGCAGCCCGTGGATTAAGTCCCGTCCGGGACCGGGAAGTATGTAGTTGCATCAGTGCCTATTGTTGTAGCAAATATCTGCCTAGGTCAATGGGCCTGGACGATCATTAGACCATTGGGGCCCTACCGGGCCCAATGAGGGTGTAGGGGGGCCAAAAACGGCAACTATACCGGCTACAACTACCCCGCCAGGGCCAATTGGACGGACCTTCTCCCCGGGAGACAACGAGGCTTACCTACACCCAACAGGGGGCGCATCAATAAACACCCATTGAAAGCCCCCGCATGAATCAATATCCGCTGGCGAATCTCCTGATGACCCCGCACATGGACCCGGCGTAGCCCCCCAGTCTCCAGCAAATGAGCAAAGGCCCGTTCCAGCTTCTCCCTGCGCTGACGCCATAAACGCTTGCCACGATTACCCCGGATACGACGACGGGTGGCCTACGTCGGGGCCGGGGCCGCTCGAGGCCGCTTCCCGTTGCGACGACCCCGGTTCGGCTCACGGACCTAGCTGCGCACGGCACGCTTTTTCAGTTCCGTCAGGGTGTCGTTCGAGGGGTAGCCTTTATCGGCAATGACCTCTTCTGCCGCTATCGGTCCCGCCGCCAAATGCGCAGGGGCCGCCTCCAACGTCACCGGCCTGGACGCACCATCTCCCCCATCGGTCGTCGGTACCGTAGTCGACCCGATCGCTCCGGTATCCCCATCCACCGTGTGCTCCAGCTTAGGGGCCCTATGCGGGGGGCCCTCTTTCATTTTGGCGATGCGAGCCGCGGGAGCGGGGGGAGGCCCCCAGTGCTGGTTCGATCCCTTCTGGCAACGCTTTTGGTCCAACTTGACTGATTCCTCCCGCGTCGGCTCTGCTATACCAGACTCCTGCGCTCATTCCTCCAAAAACTCCGGGTACCCCCGCATGGGGTCCCGGCGCACAATCGACCGCCTCGCCGCATGGGCTTCCCGCATGGTGGAAGCCCGTCCCCAGGTCTGGCCGCGTAAAAGCCCCGGCTTCTTTAACAGCTTCAAAATCCAACGGAACACCGGCTCATGTACCTCCACACTGAAACGCTTCCTTGTCTTCGAAATCGGGCTGTGTTCCGGGGGATTGCCGGTAAGGCCCTAGCCCAAAAAGGGGCGCCACGCAATCGAGTCATTGATCCGCCAGGCCCGGTCCCGCTCCGAACTGATCCCCTCCAAATAGACCACCATCAAAATGCGGAAATACCCCCCCCCGTGGCCAACTTGGACGACCCATCCCGTCCGCCTAGAACGGCTTGCAGTCCTTAGGCACCTAGACCTCCAAGTCCGCCTGGTTAAGCCTCGCGTTAAAGGCCTCATAGAACACATTGGACGAAGAACGGATCGGCTCGGACGAGACCAACCTATCGCCCTGTGTTCCGCCAAGTACTTTGCCAAGCGCCATGACCGT
>JAAXGT010000212.1 GCA_012271205.1 Rhodothermales bacterium | reverse complement strand
CTGTAATGCATTTCTCGCGATAATCAGTTGATCTGCCGTTGCGCCATCGCGCGCATAAAGCATTTCGTAGAGAGAGGCCGTCTCACTAAAAAGTCGCTCAGCGTGCTCCAACCGCCGTTGCTCATCGCACAGCTCGTCCTCCTCATGCAGTTGCGGTGCTTCAGCATCGATTTCCTCTATCTCGCTGAGCAGTTGTTCCTTAAGTGCATCCAGTTCCTCTTGCTTCGCTACAAACGCATCACGTTCACTCACGAGCGCTCGCGTACGATCATAAAGGTTGAGATAATCGGCCCGCATACTGCCCAGCCCGCCGAAGTTGTCCAATAGGTCCAGGTGTGTTTCTCTGCGCAATAGCGACTGATGCTCATGCTGCCCGTGCAAGTCAATCAGTTGCGCCGCAACCTGCCGCATCAGCGGTAACGTGGCTGGCGTGTCATTGATAAACGCGCGGCTGTAACTTGTCGCGATTTCCCGGCGCATGATCAGTCTGGGCTGCGCATCAATTCCGTTTTCAACAAGCAATTCCGCCAGCGACCTGGTGTCCGCTGCATCAAAATGTCCTTCAACCACCGCTTTCTTTGCACCTGTGCGCAGCGTATCGGTGGACGCTCGCTCCCCCAGAATCATCTTTAGCGCCCCTACAATGATAGATTTGCCAGCCCCGGTCTCCCCGGTCAAGATATTCAGGCCGCTGTCAAACTCGACTTCGAGTTCGTCAATGAGTGCGTAGTCCCGAATGTAGAGGGTCCGCAGCATGGGGCATTAACCCCGCCCGTGACAGTACTTGTATTTCTTTCCGCTGCCACAGGGGCACGTTGCATTGCGTCCAATCCGTTCTCCCGCCACAACCGGCTGGCGGCGGGCACTCGGATCACGACTCGCACCGCCTGAGCGCTTGCCGGCCACCCCAAATGAGGGCGGTGCCGCTTCGTGTCGTGTTTGGGCCCGTCGTCGGTCCATACGGCTACGGCGTCGGGCCGGCTCGGACTGCCGGCGTTCGACCACGGGACCGGCCCGGAAAACGAAGGTCACCACATCGCGCCTGATCTGCTCCAGGACGTCCTTGAACAACCTGAACGCTTCCATTTTGTACTCGACCAAGGGATCCCGCTGGCCGTAGGCGCGAAGCCCAATGCCCTCTTTAACCTCATCCAAAGAGCGCAGATGTTCGGTCCATTGCTCATCAATGAGCGAAAGCATGGCCGTGCGTTCGAGTCCGTTATTGATCTCCTGCCCGTGTGAATCCAGCACGTCTTCAATCTTGACTACGGTGCGCAGCTTGCGGTGTCCGTCGGAAAAGTCCACAAAAACGCGCTCCGGCTTGTTCTCTGTATCGGACTCCTTAAGCCTGACCATGCTTTGGTAGAACGGTTCCGCCAGTGTGCGACGCTTCCGGTCCAAATAGGCTACGGCCTGATCAAAGACGTCATCACGCACTCCCTCCTCACCTAGCGCGAAAAAGCGTTCGCGATCAATTTGATAGTCAAACGAGAGCATGCGTCGAAGCTCCTCGCGCATTTCGTCTACTTCGCCCTCACCGTGATATCGGAGCACGATGTCCTCGACAACGTGGTAAAGCATGTCAAGGATCTCCCCGTGGAAACGCTCCCCCTTCAGGGCATGCATTCGGCGATCATAAATGACTTCCCGCTGAGCATTGAGTACATCATCATACTCGAGTTGCCGCTTGCGAATCGCAAAATTGTTCTGCTCTACCTTCTTCTGCGCCCGCTCAATGCTCTTGGTGACCCACGGATGAGTAATGACCGCACCTTCCTCAAGTTTTAGCCGATCCATTACGCCTGCGACCCGGTCTGGTCCAAAGAGCCGCATCAGGTCATCCTCCAACGAGATATAAAACTGGCTCTCGCCTGGATCCCCCTGCCGCCCGGACCGGCCACGCAGCTGCAAATCAATTCGTCGACTTTCATGCCGCTCGGTACCCAAAATCGCGAGCCCGCCAAGCCCGACTATACCGGGCCCAAGCTTGATATCCGTACCACGACCGGCCATGTTGGTGGCAATCGTGACGGCACTGCGTCGTCCGGCCTCCGCCACGATCAGCGACTCCTGCTTGGCCCGGTCCCGTTTAGCATTCAGCACGTTGTGGGCGATCCTTTCACGCCTGAGCATACGGCTGAGCGTCTCTGAAACATCTACGGACGTGGTACCCACGAGCACCGGCTGTCCTTTCTGATTGTAATCTCTGATTTTGTCTATCACAGCGCGGTACTTGTCCCGACGCGACCGGTAAACCAAATCTTCCAGATCCTGCCGCGCGATGGGCTTATTGGTGGGCACCACCACCACCTCCATCTTGTAGATCTTGTGGAATTCTTCCGCCTCTGTTTCCGCTGTACCCGTCATGCCGGCCAGCTTGTTGTACATGCGGAAATAATTCTGCAACGTAATCGTGGCGTACGTCTGCGTGGCCGCCTGCACTTTGACCCCCTCCTTGGCCTCAATGGCCTGGTGCAGGCCGTCCGAATACCGACGCCCTGGGAGTACACGCCCCGTGTGCGTATCTACAATCTGAACCTTGTCATCCTGCACAATGTATTCGGTATCCCGCTCATACAACGTATAGGCTTTAAGCAGTTGCTCTATCGCGTGCAGCCGTTCTGCCCGGTCTGAATACATGGCATACAACTGTCGCGAGCGCTCATCCTGTTCATTCTTGAGCACACGCAAGTCATTTTGAAGCTTGTTCTCTTTCTTCTCCTCATTCAAGTCGTCGCGTGTCTGAAGTTCGGCATAGAGCGCTCCCTTACTGGCTTCGTATTCGCGCTGAAAGCGGGCCGTCTCTTCCCCTACATCGGGCAATACAAATAGGTCAACACTTTCTCCAGCCGCCCGGGCAATATATCCACGCCCCTGCTCAGTGGGCTCTATCGCATGCTGTTTTTCGTCGAGCGCATAATGCAACGCATCGTCCACAAACGGCATGTTTTTGGCATTGTCTTGCAAGTAGAAATATTCTGTCTTACGACGCAGTTGTTCGACACCGGGCTCTTGCAAGAGCTTAATGAGCCGCTTGTTGCGTGGAAACCCGCGTGAGGCACGCAACAGTGCAAGCCCGGCATCCTGCTCCAGATCGCGCGCCTGTCTGTCCTCTCCTCGCTCGAGGGCGTGGTCGCGCTCTTTGAGTGACCGATCCGCTTCTGCCACAAACCCGGCAACCAGCTTCTTTTGCGCCTGCACCAGACGGTCAACGGCCGGCTTTAGTTCATCGAACCGGCTCTTGCTGGCCCGGGGCACAGGGCCGCTGATGATCAGTGGCGTGCGCGCCTCATCAATCAGCACAGAATCCACTTCGTCAACAATCGCGAAATAATGCTCGCGCTGAACGAGCTGCTCCGGCTCAATTACAAACGAATTATCCCGCAGATAATCAAAGCCGAATTCATTATTTGTGCCATAGGTAATATCCGCCCGGTAGGCGGCTCGCCGCCCACCCGAATGGGCATCGTAGCCATCTATCACGTCTACTTTCAATCCCAGAAACTCGAATATGGGACCCATCCACTCCGCATCCCGCTGCGCCAGATAGGGGTTGACGGTCACAAGATGCACGCCACGTCCGGCCAAGGCATTCAAATACACTGGAGCAACCGCAACTAGCGTCTTGCCTTCTCCGGTCTTCATTTCGGCAATGTTGCCCCGATGCAGTACGGCGCCGCCTATAAGCTGCACATCATACGGCACCATTTCCCATGTTATTCGAGTGCCGCCCGCCTCCCAGTTGTTGTGCCATATGGCCCACTCGCCCTGGATCTCCGGGTAGCCGCGCTTCTGGTGAATGGCACGGTCGTGATCGGTGACCTTTACTTTAAGCGAATGGCGCTCTGTCAGCCGGCGGCAAACTTCCTTTACAACTGCAAACGCTTCAGGCAAGAGCTCATCCAGTGAATCTCCTACAGCCTCAAGCCACTCCTCCTCAAGTTCATCCAATTCGTCAAACAGATCCTGCCGGTCACGAAGAGACAGTCCGCCAGCCTCGTCTTGGCCATCGGACGCCGTGCGAAGAAGTTCATGGATCTCCTCCCTGCGCGTTTCGATCTCGGCTACAGCCTCTTGTATACATGCCTGGAACATCGGTGTGCGCGCACGCAGTTCGTCGTCGGACAGCATGCGGACCGACGGAGTCTGGGCATTCACGGCCTCAACGACGCCTTGGTACTCGCGAGCAATTACGCGCTTATTCTTGTCCCCAAAGAGATTAGTAATGAAGTCGAGCATTGGGCTCTGGCAAAACCGGCTGATACACCGGCTAAGAAGGTCTGGCGGCAGGAACGCGCGTCATTAGAAGTGAGTGTGACTAACGCGAGCCACGAGCACGCTCAATGTTGGGCGCATCTCACGCCGAAACTACGGATCCGTTCCCGCAATGTCCGGGTTCACTTCGCGTTTTATTGTTGGCTGGCGGCATGATCATTCAGTGGAGCAGAATCTTTATCGGTCTGGCGATGATTTCTGTTTTACCATGTGCGCACGCACAATTAAACTCCGGATTCAGCTTTCTGCGTCTTGAGTCTTCAGCCCGTGCCGCTGCGTTGGGGGGCAGCGCAGCCATTCTGGATGCACGCGATGTTGGCACATTCTTGTACAATCCTGCATTGCTGAATGCGGACATGAACCGCATGCTTTCCGTGACATGGCTTAACCATGTCAGTGATCTGCAGGCCGGTTTCGTTGCCTACAGTCGGAATGTGGGTCCCTTGGGAAGTGCCGCCGCGGGCCTGCGCTTTCTGCACTGGGGGACCATTACTCGCGCCGACGAACAAGGCCAACCCAATGGCAAGTTTTCAGCCAGTGATCTTGCGCTTACCATCGGACTGGCTCGCGATTGGCAACACGGGGTGCGCTACGGGGTGAATTTGCACTCCATATATACGAACGTCGCGGAATACAATGCGCTGGCGATGGCCTTGGACGCGGGCCTAATCTGGCATATCCCCCTGCAACAGATCACCGTTGCGGGCTCGCTCAATTATTTGGGCCGCGCCTTAACGTCATTGGGAGCAATGCGGGATCGACTCCCGCTTGACATACGGGCCAGCATATCCAAGCGCCTGCGGCATCTGCCACTGATTGTGGCCCTTACGCTGCACGACTTACCCAATGCACCCGAAGTGCGTTCCGCCGAAGACGCATTCAGTCATGCCATCTTCAGCCTGGAATTTCAGGCGAGTTCCGCCTTTCATCTGAGAGTTGGCTACAGCCACGAGCGACGGGAACTAAAGTCTGAAAGCCGACTGGATCTCGCGGGGATTGGTGCGGGATTCGGATTGAATATCCGCCGCTTTCAACTCGACTATGCATTCAGTTCCTGGTCCTTTGTGGCACTACACCAGTTCACGATGGGAACTAGATTATAATCTCACGTTTCAGAAGGCCGCGTTTCTTAAAGTCGGCCACGCGTGTTCTCAGCGTATCTTCGCTCACACGCTGACGCACTTCGTCCAGCTCCATTCCGGCATTGAGCCATAAAAGAAGCGCAGTCAGTGTCAAACTGTTCGGGCTAATGCCACGACGCAAGACACCCGCCTCTGCAAGGTTCGCAGAAATCCGGCTGCGTACGGTTCGTGTAGTCAGCCGGTCACCTTCGCTCCGATGACCATGTGACACAAATAGTGGCTGCCCAGCCTGAACCCTTGCCCTAGAAGCCAAGTACGCCTGCAAGGGACCGATAACAGGGGCATCCAATGGCACGACCCGTGCCTTTTGGCGGCCGCGCGAATTGCGAAGCTTTAGGTACCAACCCATCAGTGTCATATCAATATCACCCACATTCGCGCCAATGAGTTCTATCTCATTGAGGCCGGCATACAACATGCAGCATATGAACGCCAAATCCCTTCGTCCAATCGGGTGCGTTACATCCACAGCATCTAGCAAGGCACTGACTTCGCGCTCGGTCAGGACATCCCGCGACTGTACGGGCCGCCGGGGGGCCGACTTTATGTGCTTCGCCGGATTCACAGACAGGACTTTGTACTGGATCAAATAGTCGCAAAAACGACGCAGCGACGTTAGATACGTGCCGACCGTAATGGCGCTGAGCCCACGTGTTTCTGTGAGATAGAGCACATATGACTCGATGGCCTCTGCATCGATTTTGAGGATACTACCCTGATATTCCGCCCACCGGATAAACTCCTTGATGCTCCGACCGTACGTTTCCACGGTGGTCGGACGCATTTCCTTCAGGAACTCCGTGCTGAAATCTTCCGCACGCCGCCTGAGCTCCATTATCGTTATGGAGCTTCCGGCTGGGGGCTGGCGGCCATTGGAGAGAGCCATTTGCGTCCGACATAGTTACTATACACGCCTCAAGCCATCGGGAGGTGTGCCTATACTTCCATTGCCGGATTCAACTCCTCCAAGACTTCAGAAAACCGGCGTAAGAAGGCAATACCCATGGCTCCATCTATGATACGATGATCATACGACAGGGAAAGTATCATCATGTGCCGAATGGCAATCATGTCGCCTCCCATCGGATCTTCCACTACGACCGGACACTTCCTAATGACACCAGTGGCCAGTATAGCGACTTGAGGCTGCAATATGATCGGAGTACCCATAATCGAACCAAGGGACCCGACATTGGTCAATGTAAACGTCCCTCCCTGTAAATCATCTGGCTGCAATTCCATCGTGCGGGCCCGATGTGCAAGATCGTGAGCCGCATGGGCAAGTCCTGCAATGCTGTGGCGGTGAGCATGCTTAATGACCGGCACGATCAGACCGGTTTTTTCAATGGCAACCGCGATACCGATATGGTAGTCCTTCCTTAGCAGTATACGCGTGCCCTCGACCGAAGCATTGAGTATGGGATACTCACGCAATGCTTCTACGGCGGCATGTACAAGAAACGGCGTGTAGGTGAGTTTGATGCCGTCCCGTTCCTGAAATTCCTGCTTATTTGCTTCGCGAACACGGACGAGATTGGTCACATCTGCTTCGGCAAAGGACGTAACATGGGCAGACGTGTGTTTGGAACGTGTCATATGCTCGGCTATGAGCTGACGCATTCGGTCCATTTCAATGATTTCCACGCGGTCGCCCTCATCGGCCGCCGGCCGGGCCACAGCGAGAGGGGGGGCCTGCGGAGCTGCGGGGGCTGCCGATCGTGCGGCGAGGTAGTTGAGCAAATCCTTCTTTGTGATTCTGCCTTCCCGTCCAGAGCCTCGCACTTGAGCCAGTTCGCTCTTACTCACGCCTTCCTCTTGAGCAATGCTACGCACCAAGGGGCTCAAGAATCGGCCGTCTTCCAAGTGCCGCCCCAGCGTTTTGCCTTCGCCTGTAGCCGGTGAAAGCCGTTTCGGTGGTTGTATTTGCATCGCCGGAGCGGACCGCGCCACCACCCGGGGCTGTGGCTCTGCACGTTCCCCTTCACTGGCTGCGGCCCCGATCACCGCGATGGGGGTACCCACAGGAACCGTTTCATTCTCTTGCACCATGATATGCTTTAGCACGCCACCTGCAGGAGATGGTATATCGGTATCCACCTTGTCCGTACCGATCTCCAGAAGTGTTTCATCGAGTTCCACGGAGTCACCGACCTGTTTATGCCAAGTGATGACCGTGCCTTCGGTAATGCTCTCCCCCATTTTGGGCATGACCACATGCACGTCCGATCCCTTCTCCGCCTGGCTGCCGGGCGCGGGAGGCCGTACCGAGGGGGCAGCCACCGGTGGGGTCAACTCCTCTTCAACTTCTTCGGTGGCGATAATGGCGATGACCTGACCCACCGGTACAGTGTCGCCCTCGGCTGCCAGGATTTCGGCCACTGTTCCGCTTGCCGCAGCCGGCACATCGGTATCGACTTTGTCGGTTCCGATCTCCAACAGGGTTTCGTCAAGCTTGACGGAGTCGCCAACTTGCTTATGCCAAGCGATTACAGTTCCTTCCGTAATGCTTTCGCCCATCTTGGGCATCTGAACTTTAACCTTCGCCATCGCAGCTCTTGACTAATGTGCACTTGATAAAATAATAGAATCTGGTGCGATGGACTACGGTCTCGGCATGATCACAAGAGTGGGGCTATGATCAGGGCCACCACGGCAATAAGTTTAATGAGGATGTTAAGACTCGGCCCGGATGTATCCTTAAATGGATCGCCCACTGTATCGCCGACCACGGCGGCCTTATGCGCTTCAGTCCCTTTGGCCAAGAGCCGCCCGTCCAGTTGCAGGCCGCTTTCAATGCGCTTCTTGGCATTATCCCATGCGCCACCCGCATTAGATTGAAAAATGGCGAATAGGACACCGGACACGGTTACACCAGCCAAGAGCCCGCCTAGCATACCTTTGTCAATGAAGCCGATCACCACAGGTACGGTCAGGGCCAAAAGGCCGGGGGCGATCATTTCGCGAATGGCTGCCGCTGTTGAAATATCCACGCAGCGTGCGTACTGCGCGTTCGCTGTACCATCACGTAGCCCCGGGATCTCGTTAAACTGACGTCCGACTTCGCGAATCATGTCTCCCGAAGCACGGCCAACTGCCCCCATCGCCATGGCGCTGAATACATAGGGTAGCACTGCTCCAATCAGTAATCCGGCCAGTATATGGGGCTGTGCTACATTGATGGTTTCAAGGCCGGCCTGCTGCATAAAGGCCGCAAAGAGGGCCAAAGCAGTGAGGGCGGCAGATCCGATCGCAAATCCTTTACCAATGGCTGCCGTCGTATTCCCGACCGCATCAAGCTTATCGGTGCGCTCGCGTACTTCAGATGGCAGACGAGCCATTTCTGCTATGCCACCCGCGTTGTCACTGATTGGCCCATACGCGTCCACCGCCAGTTGAATTCCCGTTACGGACAGCATCCCCACAGCCGCGATAGCAATGCCGTACAGGCCGGCAAAATGAAAAGCGCCCACAATAGCCAGCGCGATTATGAGTGCAGGAATCCCTGTTGAAAACATACCGATGCCCAATCCTGCAATTATGTTCGTGGCGGCACCCGTTACGCTCTGCTTGGCTATAGAGAGTGTGGGTCGAGTCGTCGTAGAGGTGAAGTACTCGGTGGCCAAACCGATTAGCACACCCGAAACCAACCCAATTGCAACGGCAAAGAAGACACCATTTGCCGTGTATACCATAGCCCCCACAATGGGGGTATTCGCTTCCCACTGTTCTGGCAGCATTCCGTGGATGACAAACCAGGCGACTGCGGCCATGATAGCACTGGCACCAAACTCCCCAAGATTTAATCCCGTTTGCGGGTTGCCGCCCTCCCGTACCCGTACCAGGAAAGAGCCCGCCACGGAAACCAAGATGCCCGTGGCCGCCAGCACGAGAGGAAGGAGTACAGCGCTCAGCTCTCCAGCCATCAGTGAGCTGTCCTGAAACGCGGTCAGAAAACCCGTCCCCAGTACCATCGTGCCAATAATGGACCCGACATAACTTTCAAATAAGTCGGCCCCCATGCCGGCTACATCACCCACATTGTCCCCGACATTGTCAGCAATCGTCGCTGGATTACGCGGGTCATCTTCGGGAATGCCCTCATAAACCTTACCGGCCAGATCAGCGCCCACATCCGCAGCCTTGGTATAGATGCCGCCACCGACACGTGCAAACAGTGCGATGGACGATGCACCAAGCGAAAAGCCTGCAATCACATTGACCACACGCTCCGGTGTCCACTGCGTGAAATTATCGTAGCTGAGGAAAAGAAGCCCCAGTCCCAGCACACCGAGACCTACGACACTCAAGCCCATGACCAAGCCGCCCGAGAAGGCGACTTTAAGTGCCGGTGCCAGTCCCTGTCGTGCCGCATTTGTGGTCCGAACATTGGCTCTCGTGGCCACTGTCATGCCGATAAAACCGGCCCCTGCACTGCAGACCGCACCAACCAGAAATGAAACAGCTACCAGTGGGTGGCTCAGGTCTGCTTCTGCGCGAGACAGGTTGGCGATGACCAGTAAGGCTGCCACCGAGACCACAAATATGGCGAGTATGCGGTACTCGCGCCGCAGAAAGGCCCGTGCACCCCGTGAAATCGCACCTGCAATCTCAACCATTGCCTCTGTGCCCGGATCAAGCTTGGACACCCAGCGCGTTCGCATTCCCGCGTATGTAAGCGCTACCAAACCGCAGGCGCAAATCAGAACCAAAAGCCAAACTGTGTCCATATCTAACGTCGAGCTATGCCGAGAATGAATACTGCCGCGCAATGCCGTTTATGCATATGCTCTTGCACTGCACACGCGCAGTTAGTAGTTGAGGGGAGGGCACGGGTCATGGAAAGTGCGTGTCGGACTACGACGTATCGATCGGCGAGTTGCGCCGATTAAATCGATTCATTGTGGTCACCAATCCGTCCGTCACAAACGTCTTCGCGGCATTACACGCCCGCTCGAGCACCACCATGAGCTGTTCGAGCTCCACCGGAGTATAGGGTGAAAGCACATAGCTGGCTTGGCCACCGCGATCGAATGCGTCTCCCACACCGATTCGCATCCGGGGAAATTCGTTGGTGCCTAATGAATCAATTATATCCTGCAACCCATTGTGGCCTCCTGCACCGCCACTGGATCGCAGCCTTAGCGTGCCCACCGGCAGATATATGTCATCCACAACAACCATTAGCTCTCTGTTCTCCAGCCCATAACGGCGCTGCAGATGGCGCACCGCCTGACCACTGCGATTCATCCACGTCTGTGGCTTGGCCAACAGTACCGGGAAACCACGCCACCGCCCCTCTCCTGCAAGAGCCATCGCACGACTGTCTTTGCGAAGGACCACATTCCATTGATCTGCAAGCCGGTCTACCACTTCAAAGCCCACGTTATGCCGAGTGCCTTCGTATGTGTCGCCGGGATTGCCAAGTCCAATGAAAAGCCGTTTGCTTCGGGCCATGATTTCCGGTGTTAAGGCCCTTCATACGCTACTGCTCTTCGGTCTCCTCCAGCTCCTCAAGTTCCTCCTCTTCTTCTACGACGGCCGTGCGAGCCCGGAGCACCGTCATCAGGACTTGGGCACCGGGCGCCTGAATATCCAAATTTTCCAACTCAAGATCAC
Source organism: Rhodothermales bacterium (assembly GCA_012271205.1). GTDB lineage: Bacteria > Bacteroidota > Rhodothermia > Rhodothermales > Bin80 > JAAXGT01. The sequence continues at coordinate 6,915 of JAAXGT010000212.1, read as the reverse complement.
GCACGTATATGGCCTGCCCGATGTCGATTTCCGCAACATCAACCTCAATCTGTGACGGAATATGACGGGGAAGGCAGTTGACCGTCAGCTCATTAAGTACGTAGCTGGGTTGCCCGCCTTGGGCCTGTCCACGGGAAGTGCCGATATATTGGATAGGCACCGACAGCGTGATACTTTCTCCCGGTTGCAATACCTGAAAATCCACGTGCATCGGCCGGTCAGTAACCGGATGAAAGGCTATGTCCTTTAGGATGCACTCCCAATCCTGATCGCCCATCACAATCTTAACCAAGTGGTTGCGATTCGTATAAATGAGCGGGTGCAGGCTTTTCTCACTGGTCGAAAAAGAGAGCGTATCTACATGATGTCCGTAGAGTACGCAAGGCACCTTACCCTTGCGGCGCGCGGCGCGCGCCGCGCTTTTTCCAGGCGTGCGGGGGGTTGCCTGAAGTGAAATTACATCCATGGTGTCCTGAATATTTACGGCTTGAACAGCGTAGAGACAGACGCGTCCGTGGCAATCTGACGTATAGCGTCTGCAAACATGCCGGCTACCCCAACGACCTCTATACGATTGGACTTACGCTTGAGCGGAATGCTATCGGTAACCACTAATTTGCTCAGCGCTGAAGATTCGATGCGCTCGTATGCCTGACCAGACAGCAGCGGGTGCGTGCAGGCCGCCATTATTTCGTGGGCACCCGCATCCCGAAGAGCGTTCGCCGCATTGGTAAGCGTACCCGCTGTATCAATGATGTCGTCAATAAGCAACACGTTTCGACCCTTAACCTCACCAATTATGTTGACCACTTCTGCCCTGTTCTGGAGGGGACGCCGTTTATCAATTACGGCCAGATCCGTATTAAGCCGGTTGGCATAGGCCCGGGCCATTTTGATTGCTCCAACATCCGGCGCCACCACGACTACATTGGTCAAATTGAGCCTTTGGAAATAGCCCGCGAAAACACCAGAGGCGTACAGATGATCCACCGGAACGTCAAAGAATCCTTGAATCTGTGACGCGTGCAGATCCATTGTGAGCACCCGGTGAATTCCCGCGGTCACGAGCATATCAGCCACGAGTTTGGCTGCAATAGGCACCCGCGGCTGATCTTTGCGTTCCTGGCGCGCATACCCGAAATACGGGATCACCGCTGTAATTCGTGCCGCGGAAGCCCGCTTGGCTGCATCAATTAGCAACAGCAATTCCATCCAGTTGTCCGCACTTGGAAATGTGCTCTGGATGAGAAACACATCCACGCCCCGTATCGATTCCTCGTATCGTGCGTACAGCTCGCCGTCCGAAAACACCACACGCGTAAGCTTGCCCAGCTCCTGGCCATAGGCCCGAGCTATGCGTTCTGCGAGAGCCGGATTACTGCTTCCGGTGAAGAGTGCAATGGGCAAATCTTTGAATGGCATGCCACAACAGCTGCTTTACAAAACCGACCATTGTTGCCCGGGGAGGACTCGAACCTCCACCGACGGCTCCAAAGGCCGCTGTCCTGCCATTAGACGACCGGGCATACAATAAGGAGCGACGTCCATAATGAACGCGCTCCAAACTTTACAATATAAGGCGACAGGGAGATTTTTCCATTTATGATCTGTTGAGTTATGGTGGATTTGCCCATAATCGGAGTCCTCGGTGGTATGGGACCTTATGCCGGCCTGGACTTGGTGAAAAAGGTTTTTGCCGAAACTCGTGGGGATTCAGACCAAGGCCATTTGCCGGTAGCCCTGCTCTCCTACAGTCATCGAATTGCCGATCGAACAGACTATGTCCTTGGACGCACGGCTGAGAACCCGGGACATGCCATTGCCGAAGTCGCCCACGACCTGGCTTCGATTGGTGTGCGCATAGCTGGCATACCCTGCAATTCGGCGCATGAACCGGTGATTTTCGGGGTCATCACCCGATCCTTGGCAGACACGGATCTTCGCATTCCACATCTGATCGACGAAACCGTCCAGCATATACGCGAGTTGTTGCCCTCTGTGCAGCGCATTGGGTGCCTGTCCACGCTTAGTGTTCACCGAACTGGTCTCTACCGGGACGCTGTCAAGGCGGCTGGCCTGACGCCCATCATGTGTGATGATCATGTAGCCGAACACGTGGTGCACTGCGCCATTTATGATCATGAATGGGGCATCAAGGCACATAGCAGTCCAGTCACACCACGGGCACAAGAATTGGTACTGGAAGGTATTCGCCACGTTCGTGAGCGCGGCGCTGAAGCCGTTATTCTGGGATGCACGGAGCTGCCTCTGGCCGTATCGAAGGCCGAAGGTGTTGTCTGTGTTGACCCCGTGCGCGCACTGGCACGCGCACTGATCCGGGAAACGTCACCGAGCAAGCTGAAACCGCTCTGTCGGGACTGACTTATTGTATGGACCAAGCGAATCACAAGTTGGATGTGCGGAACAATCGTGCACAACGCAAGAATACCGCCACAAGTTTGTAATTTCCGGCACACAAACGCTTTCTGATTATCGTGTACTGCCTGAGGTGGTTATGCCGCGAACCCTGATTACGGGCGGTGCCGGGTTTTTGGGATCTCATTTGTGCGATCGGCTCGTGGCCGACGGCCACGACGTGATCTGCGTGGACAATTTTCTGACGGGCCCCCCTGACAACATCGCCCACTTGCGCAGCCACCCGAAGTTCTCGTTCATGGAGCACGACGTCACGTCGTATATCGATGTGCCCGGCCCGTTGGACTTTGTCCTGCATTTTGCAAGTCCGGCCTCTCCAATTGATTACCTCCGGCTGCCAATCCAAACGCTGAAAGTGGGTGCGCTGGGTACGCACAATGCCCTCGGATTGACCAAGAGCAAGGGGGGCTGTTTTTTGCTGGCGTCAACCAGCGAAGTGTATGGCGATCCCTCGCAGCATCCCCAAGGAGAGCACTATTGGGGAAATGTCAACCCGGTAGGTCTCCGGGGGGTGTATGATGAGGCCAAGCGATTCGCCGAAGCTATGACCATGGCATACCACCGGTATCATGGAGTACCAACGCGAATCGTGCGCATCTTCAATACGTATGGGCCGCGCATGCGCCTTGATGATGGCCGCGCACTGCCTACTTTCATGCGCCAGGCCCTGCGCGGAGAGCCGATCACAGTGTACGGCACTGGTCGCCAAACACGTTCCTTTGCCTATGTTGACGATACAATCGAAGGCATTTTCAGGCTGTTGCACAGCAATGTCACACAGCCCATCAATATTGGCAGCAGGGACGAAATCTCCATAATGGATTTTGCCCGTGAAATCATAGCGCTGACGCGCAGCTCCAGTGAGATAGAGCACCATCCGTTGCCGGAGGACGACCCCAAGAATCGGCAGCCAGACACCAGGCTGGCCCGGGAGCTCCTGGGCTGGGAAACCTCGATAGGCCGGGCGGAAGGCTTGGCGCGGACTTTGGATTATGTGCGTTCAAAAGTCGCGCAAGATTTGTAAGCAGCTGTATGCATCTGGAAAACGCGAACGCAAAGATTTATGTGGCGGGTCACCGCGGGCTACTCGGTAGCGCCATTGTGCGGCAACTGCGTTGCGCCGGTTTTCAAAATCTCATCCTGCGTACAAGCAAGGATTTGGACTTACGTGACCAGTCAGCGACTGACATTTTTTTTGAGGCTGAGCGTCCTGACTTTGTCGTGCTGGCCGCCGCACGTGTAGGTGGTATTCTGGCGAATGACCAGTATCCTGCAGACTTCATTTGCGACAACTTGTCGATACAGAACAACGTACTTCAGGCTGCAACGCGTGTGCACGTAAGGCGACTGGTTTTCTTGGGCAGCACCTGCATTTACCCACGTGAGGCGCCGCAGCCACTCAAAGAGTCGTACCTTCTCAGCGGACCACTGGAGGAAACAAACCGCTGGTATGCTGTGGCCAAGATTGCCGGCGTCACACAATGCCAGGCGCTTCGCCGTCAGCACCGATGTGACTTTGTCTCGCTTATGGCAACCAACTTATATGGTCCCGGGGATAACTTCGATCTGCAAACCAGCCACGTACTGCCGGCCCTTTTGCGCAAGTTTCACGAGGCCCGTGTACTAGAACAACCCGAAGTTATCGTTTGGGGCTCCGGCAAGCCACGCCGTGAGTTCCTGTTCAGCGAAGACATGGCCGAGGCCTGTGTCTTTGTGCTACAGGTACCGGAAGAAGAACTGCACAGAGTCGCGCCTGATGGACTGCTCAACGTGGGCACCGGCCAAGACGTATCCATCAATGAACTGTGCGGTATGTTGCGGGACATCGTCGATACACGCTGCGCGCTTGTGCATGACCGGTCCAAGCCAGACGGCACTCCGCAGAAACTGGTCGATGTTACCCGCATGCAGACACTGGGATGGACAGCCCCAACGCCGCTGCCTTTAGGAATAGAAAAAACATACGCCTGGTACCAGAAGCATTGCGCATGAGCAGCAAGGTTGCACTCATTACCGGCGTCACAGGGCAGGACGGCGCTTATTTGGCGGAGCTGTTGCTAGGCAAGGGCTACCTAGTGCATGGAATCAAGCGACGGGCCAGCCTCTTCAATACGCAACGCATCGACTATCTGTATCAGGATCCCCACGAAAAAGACGCCCGCTTTCATTTACATTATGGCGATTTGACAGACTCGACGAATCTCATCCGGATTGTCCAAGAGGTGCAACCCGATGAAATCTACAATCTGGGTGCGCAAAGCCATGTTCAGGTGAGCTTTGAAACACCGGAATACACGGCAAATGCAGATGCGGTCGGTGTGCTGAGGCTCTTGGAAGCCATCAGGATTCTGGGAATGACCAAGACGGTGCGTTTCTACCAGGCCTCAACGAGTGAGCTGTTTGGCAATGCCCCGGAAATCCCGCAGTCTGAATCCACACCATTTTGTCCTCGCAGCCCTTATGGTACCGCCAAACTCTACGCGTACTGGATTACAGTCAACTATCGGGAGGCGTATGGCTTGTATGCATGTAATGGAATCCTTTTTAATCATGAGAGCCCGCTGCGCGGTGAGACTTTTGTGACGCGCAAGATCACGCGCGCTGTCGCACGCATAAAGCTGGGCCTGCAGGAGAATTTATATTTGGGCAATCTGGATGCGGCCCGTGACTGGGGGCATGCTGCCGATTACGTCAAGGGCATGTGGCTGATGCTGCAACAAGACACGCCTGAAGACTATGTGTTGGCAACCGAGCGCAGTGCCACGGTGCGTTATTTCTGCACACGCGCGTTTGCGGAAGCTGGCATTGAGCTGGCCTGGGACGGCATTGGCAACAATGAAAAGGGGCAGTGTACCGAGACGGGGCGGGTCTTGGTGAAGGTGGATCCACGATACTACCGTCCGGCAGAAGTGGACAATTTGCGCGGAGACGCCTCGAAGGCACGCTTACAGCTTGGATGGGAGCCGCGTGTATCGCTGGAGGATCTGATTGCGGAAATGGTTCGAGAGGACTTGAAGCGAGCGAGGCGGGTGCTATAATGGAGCTATACCCAGCACTTGGCATCGACATGGCCTCGATAAACACGCGGCATAATGCCTGAGTCCTTAAAGGGGGTCGTACTGGCCGGGGGAACCGGCAGCCGACTTTTTCCGCTCACCAAGGTCACTAACAAGCACTTGCTGCCAGTGGGCCGGTATCCCATGATCTACCATCCCCTGCTGCGCCTGAAGGAAGCGGGCGTTACCCAGATTGCCGTTGTCACTAGCCCGGAACACATGGGAGACGTGGTCAACCTTTTGGGAAGCGGGGATGAGTTGGGACTCGATCTTACCTACCGAGTGCAGGACAAGCCTGGCGGTATCGCGCAAGCATTGGGGCTGTGTGAGAATTTTGCCGGCGGCAATCTGTTTGTAGTCGTTCTCGGCGACAACATCCTGGAGAACAATCTGACCGACGAAGTAAACGCCTTTCTAAAGCAGGGGCGCGGCGCACGGATATTGCTAAAGGAAGTAGATGACCCGGAGCGTTATGGAGTACCAAGATTTGAGGAGGGCCGTATAATTGAGATCATTGAAAAGCCCGCATCGCCGCCCAGCACTTTCGCAGTGACCGGCATCTATTTCTACGACACGCAGGTGTTTGACTTTATCAGGGAGCTCTCTCCCAGCCGCCGTGGTGAATATGAAGTGAGTGACTTGAACTCCGCCTACGTGCGTCGGAGTCTGCTAAGTCACGGCATACTACAGGGTTGGTGGGGGGATGCTGGTACACTCGAAGGATGGCATGAGGCCAATAATCTGGCCCGTGACCTGGTTTATATGCATTTGAATCCGCTAGGTGCTCAGGCCGAATGACTTGGCAGGACGGTCCCATAATCGACTGCCCTGTGCGCCCGCTCAAGAAATTTGTGGACGCGCGAGGATGGCTGGCGGAAATATTCCGGCAGGACGAACTCCCGGAATCGCTCCTGCCCACCATGGGCTACGTCTCACTGACCTACGCTGGCGTTACACGCGGTCCGCACGAGCATCGCGAACAAACCGATTTGTTCGTGTTTTCCAGCGGAGCATTCCGACTCTATTTATGGGACAACCGCTCTGTATCTCCCAGCTATCGAAATCGACATGTGCAGGACGTGGGAGAGGCGAATCCGGTTGCCGCCATGATCCCCCCCGGCGTAATTCACGCGTACCGCAATATTGGCCAGTCTGACGCTTTGGTCTTCAATTGTCCGAACAGGCTTTATGCGGGCTATGACCGAATGGAGCCGGTAGACGAAATCCGCTATGAAGACATGACCCACCACGGCCTAATACTGGACTGACCCCATGAAACTGATTGTTCCCATGGCGGGTCGTGGCAAACGCTTGCGCCCCCACTCATCGATCACTCCGAAGCCGCTGCTTGCCGTACGGGGCAAATGCATGGTCGAGCGTATCATAGCGGGATTCTCGAACACGCTTCCCCGCCCGGTTACCG
>JAAXGT010000221.1 GCA_012271205.1 Rhodothermales bacterium | reverse complement strand
GTGCACAAGGGCAACATCATGAAGTTTACCGAAGGCGCGTTCCGCGACTGGGGCTACGAAGTGGCCGCCCGTCACTTTGGGGCCACCCCACTGGACGGCGGGCCCTGGCACGTGCTATCGCAGAACGGACATGATATCATCATAAAGGACATCATCGCGGACGCATTCCTGCAGCAGATACTGACACGCCCGAAAGAGTATAGCGTAATTGCGACAATGAACCTGAATGGGGATTACATTTCCGATGCATTGGCCGCACAAGTGGGCGGCATCGGCATTGCGCCGGGAGCCAATATCAATTACGACTCCGGCCTGGCCCTCTTTGAAGCCACGCACGGCACAGCACCCAAGTATGCCGGCCAAGACAAGGTCAATCCCAGCAGTGTCATCCTCTCCGGCGAGATGATGCTTCGTCATTTGGGATGGACGGATGCCGCGGATGCCATCATCCATGCCATGGAGAAAACCATTGGTCAGCGCAGTGTGACGTATGATTTTCACCGGCTTATGGAGGACGCCACGCTGCTTAAATGCAGCGAGTTTGGCCACGCGCTCGTTGCAAATATGGACACCTAAAGGCCAATTACGCGCTTTATGTCGGGCGGGTGCCAGTCTGGTGGCTTAATCCACTTACCATCATCCCGCGTGTAGCCGCCCGGGCCGAACTTGCGGAGATTGGCTTCGTCGACCTCCCTGAGCACCGGGTCATCGTCCACACCAAAGGCGATCAGTGTGCCAATGGTCACCACGGAAATATCCGCACAGCCGTCGACAACGCCCGCTAAATCGGTGTCACCCTGTGCCGCGAAACTGCACTCCTCAAAGGTTACACTTTGCCCCCCCAGCTGGACCTCCACGCCAAGCGCGTGGACCGTTTCGAGGGCTTCCTCCAGAATAAGGCGTGCGCGGAGCAGGCGTGTGTGCTCATCGGGAATGGTTAAGGCGCTTGGCGTATCCTGCCCGGCTTGCTCCATGAATCGACGCACGCGTTCGTAGTGGGCTGTCGGCATGTCAATTTTTTAGTGGTGTTGGCGACCGCGAGTCAAGTCTTGCTGCTGCCCCCGTGATGGTGACTTCACTCTTTCCGGATGGTTCACTTCTTGGTTTGTGTTTACGAGCTCGGCCATGTTGGACCGCTCTGAATTCAATCTACTTTACTATAGGACGATTAGTCGAGTTTGCGCGTAATTTTGGGATTAAGGAAAGGAATCCAAGGTGCGATATAGAGCGTGTCCTGCGCGAGCCCTGTCCCCCTTCGAGAGCAGATCCATACATAAATTTAAGGGAGAGCACTGTTCAATTGGCGAAATGAGCTGGCATTAGAACCATGTCTGCCTCTTCAATCCACTGTACCCCTTGGGCAAGAGCGGCTGATGCCCTACCACTGCTACACTGCAGACGGCTGAATTACCTTTGTCAAATTTTACGCATCCAAAGTTGATTGTACCACGGCACACTCGTGTCGGCAAGGCCTGAAGGCTCACTCATTCACAACCGAAGCCGCTACTTCCAAAGACGGACCAAAAACGGTCTTCTCTCCTCTACGAGGTCCGGATCCGTTCCATTGTGGACTCGCATCGACTTAATGATCCGGTTGCGTACCCCCATCCCAAAATGCTCTATGTAGCCGTAGTCACGGAGAACCTCCTTGAGGAGCTCATTACGGGCGACTCGAACGATGCCCTCCCTCATCTCCTCCACGGTGACGTCGAGTCAAGTCCCAATTGTGCGGTAAACTGGAATCGGGTTGGCGGGTAGTGGGGGGCGCAGAAACCAGACACGCTTCGGAGGACGACGTGAATAATCCGGCTGACAGCAATCTCAATGTTGTACTCATCGTCCCATATGGGCCTTCGTAATGCGATCCAAGAGCTCATCATATAACTGAACATGGACCGGCCAATCCAAACGCTCCACTATACTGCGCAAGGTCGACGGTGGCAAGGAACGCTCCTCGCCACGCAACAACGCCTTCATGACAGCAAAGAGCTGGTCCTCGCTCTCATACAAAACCGGTGCGTGCAAAAGCGGTGTATGCAGGCTCGAGGGAATGAGCTCCGGATAACTAAGGCGCTTTGGAAGAAGCGGATGACAACCACAATAAATGGCCTCCAGCATTGCAATCCCGAAAAACTCGTGGATCGCCGTCGAAACCACGATGTCCGCCCGATGCAACAGCCGGCTGTATTCTTCAAAATTCTCCGCGTAGCCGTAATGCAGAATGCGCTCCGCGTACCGTTCGAACGCCTCGTCAAACTTGTAGGGCTTATCCTCAAACCGCTTGCCCGCCAAGATTAACCGGAATCGGCATCCCGCATCGTCCAGCCGGTTCATCAGCCGGAAGAATGCCTCCGGATTCTTGTCGTACTCCCACCGCTGGTTCCACAAGACAACAGGTGGAGTCTGGCTTCCGGCCAATTCTGCGCTGGCGTACCTAGCATGGGCCTGTAAATCCAGACCCAAATGCAAAACGCTGCTCTTGGTACGAATGTCGGCAACCGTGTGCAGATGCGTATAGTCAGGAAACGCCCTCAACAGACCCGGCAGCGCGCGCATGAACTCGTCGTAGTGAAACTGTGAATTGAACACCACGTGGTCCGAGGCCAGACATGAAAGGTAGTTGATATAGGCGTACGCCAAATCCCGCTTCTCATCCTTGGGCAGCGGGTAGGTGAGTTGGTTTTCGTGCAAATAGTACACCAACGGCACGCCGCCCAACTCCTTGCGCGTCAACGCCAGAAATGCCGGCACATTTACCATGCTGGACGCAAAGATGATCTCGGGTACAAAGCCTCCGGCAACAACCTGCCTGGCCTTGCGCGCAAGCGTCTGCGAGCCGCCATGCAGACGCCATTTCCAGAAACGTGCCGCCATCGTTACAACCTCAAAATTGTAACGACTGTGCCGGCTCAGGCCATCTATAAAATTCCGGTGCGATCCTCCGTACCAAGGCTCCAGCGCCAGTACGTTCATGATCCGGCAGCGTCCTTCACTCCAGCAAGTTCCCGGCGAATTGCGAACTCCTCAGCCTGAGTAATTGGCCGTACAATAGCCAACTGCCGCGTCTGCAGCAAGTCGCGGAGCGTGGGATCCATGACTTCCGCAGACGTGACCGGACGGGAACCGCCCGGCGGGAGATGCAGGATACGGGTTTCCAGCTCCACGGACATGGCCTCCGTGTCCGTGTTCTTGATGATCATGCCCTTGCGTTGACGGGCCATGTAATCTGCATGTGTTGTTCCAGCTTGAAGTATACGACTATTTGGCTATTTGCGGTGCAGACAGGCCTGCGTAATCCTCAACACAAATCGTTCGCCCCGCAAGTGTGATGTCGCTGACCGCATTGGACGCAATCATTACAATGCCTCCAGAGGCCCGCATGTCTGCCACGATCCGACCGCAGAGCGACCGGCCACTCTCATCGAGACTCAGTGTCGGCTCATCCAGCAGCAGCACGCCCGGCCGGTGCACCAGCGCTGCAGCCAGCCGGGCTCGTTGTATCATGCCTGTGGAATACGTACCAATCGGCTGATCCAAATTCGTGTGCAGACCGACGAATTCGACCAGCTCCCGGATCCTTGCACCGGGACTTGACATAGAACGTGCACGCGCTACAAACGCCAGATTCTCCCGCAGCGTCAGGTCGCCATACACATTTACATACGGCGCCACCAATCCAATTCTCAGTGGATGCTCGTCAGAAGGTACGGAACGACCATCCACCATAAGCCTCACCTCCCCCCGCGCGGGCCTGAGGAGGCCAGCCAAAATCTTAAGCAGGGTGGACTTCCCGGATCCATTGGTCCCTGTGATCGCCCAGCTTTCTCCTCCTCCAGCCGTCAGGGAAAGCCGCCTGAAGAGAACGTGTCGCCCGTATCGGTGTCCCACTTCATGCGCTTCAAACCGATACATGAGTCAGGGTAGTATCAATAGCGGAACAGCCAGACCATCCGCTGAATGGATCCAGTATACGCCAGGCACCAGACTGATCAGCGACCACTGCACCTCCTGTGCACCGCATGGCGGCACTGGCTGCAGCACAAGCCGTCCCAAGCTGTCGAAGATCTTCAACTCAGCACACGAATTCCCGTTTTGGCGAACCGTTAGCACGGGGTTCGATGCCCGCAGCGGATTCGGAAACACCTCGATCGCAGCCGTGACCGGTATCATCGCCGCATCCCGAACCGTCGGGCCGGCTGCAAGCACGCTTGCGGCCGGCAACACTTCGCCTTGAAAGTCAAACAGGGCCAGATTCTCCCAGGCAGATCCGTAGCCCGGTGCAGCAATCAGTTCAGCAGACCAGTAGCAAAGACCCTCAGGAACGATTCGCCATAGTGCAGCGAGAAAGTTGGCCTGGCCTTCCGGCGTGGATGGAAAATCCGGCAGCACGTGCTCAGGCAGACCCACCTGATTGTGATAATCGTCATTCCAGCCCAGCGTCCACGGATAGGCCGTTTCAGCAAGGAGTACGTGCTTGTTGTACCGTTCACGCAGCATCCTGGTCGTGCGCTCCAACTCCGTCAGGTCGCCATGCCACCACGGGTAATAGGACAGTCCGATCACATCGAAATCCAAACCGAACGGGGCCAGGCGGTCAAAAAACCACTGTGCACCAGTCGCATCGCCCCCGCGATCTATGTGCAGCATGACTTGAGCACTCCCCCCAGCACGCACAGCCGCAATGCCGCGCTCCAACAGTCTGGCCAGCGCTTCCCATTGTGCACTTGTGTCATATGCTCCGCCTACACGTCCGGTGTCCCAGAGCATACCGGAGGTGATTTCATTGCCAATCTGAACCATGACAGGCGCTGTTCCTTGCTGCACCAGTGCAGTCACGGCCATATGCGTATAGGCATAAACGCTGTCTTCCAGTGCCGCAGATGACAGTTGGGCCCAAGCCGCCGGCTTCATCTGCTGCCCTGGATCGGCCCACGTATCGGAATAGTGCAAATCAAGCAGGATCTGTAGACCCAGGTCGTCCGCGCGACGGGCAAGGTGCAATACGTCTTCCAATGCATCGCGCCGCTCTATGGGCGAATGAAAGAGGCGCAGTCGAACGACTCCAAGCCCACGTGCCTGCAAAATTTCCAGCGCGCTGCGGGCGTCGCCAGCCTCCGTATACACGGCGCCACCCGCCTCCAGCTCTTCCAGCGAGGACAAATCTGCACAACGCATCGCCTGCCCGCTTGCCGCGGCAGCACCAAGCAGCAACGAACTCCAGAACAACCACCATCCCCTTGGCAAATGGAACATATCCAGCCTAAGTTCACTCAATCCACTCAAAATAAGCCAAGGCCCGGTATGCCGTCTGCCCATACATCCATCTGTTTCGGACTTTTGCTCTTGGCCGGGATGATCCTCAGCTGGTGGCTTTGGCCGCGGCCGCAAGATTTCACCCACCGGCAGGATCGATATCCCGGCGAATATGAGTGGGTCAAGCGCACCTGGCCACACTTCAACGCGGACCCTGCAGCCTTGCGAACAGCCGCCCGGCAAGCCCAGGCCATGCACGTTGCTGCCAAGACGCGAGATTTCGGCGAATGGGAAAACACAGGTCCGACGAATATCCCTGGTCGGGTCTCCGATGTAGCTTTTGATCCCCTACATCCCGATACCATGTGGGCCGGAAACGCCACCGGAGGACTGGTCAAATCCACCGATGGGGGAACCACTTGGGCTTTTGTCTTTGATGACGCCCCTACACTCTCAATTGGAGATATTGCGGTTGATCCAACAAATCCCGCAGTTGTCTATGTGGGCACAGGCGAAGCCAATGGAGGACACAACAATCATCCAGGCGCCGGTCTCTATAAATCAACAGATGGAGGTTTAACCTGGAAATCCGGCGGACTGGAAGAAACTACAAGCATCGGCCGTGTACTTGTTGATTACAACAACCCATCGCGCGTGTGGGTCGCCGCCATTGGATCTTACTTTGCGCCGGACCCGAATCGCGGCGTCTACCGCAGCCTGAACGGGGGGACCTCGTGGGACCTCGTGCTCTTCCTGAATGACTCCACCGGCGTGGTGGATTTGGCCTTGCATCCGACCAATCCGGACATTCTCTATGCTGCCGCTTGGCAGCGCGTACGTCGCGTCACAGGTGCGAAGTTGAGCGGTATTGGGAGTGGAATTTATAAGTCTGTGGACGGCGGCAATAGCTGGGTACGCATTACCGGAGGCTTGGACATCGACGAAGACGTCGGTCGCATTGGTATTGCGCTCTGCCGGACCAACCCGGACATTCTGTACGCCGTGTACAATAATAACACCACCCATCGCGGCCTTTTCCGCTCGGATAATGCCGGAGAAACATGGCGAAAACTGGACCCCGCCGGAGACCTCAGCCGCCACACGGGGAACTTCACGTGGTATTTTGGACAGGTGCGGGTAGATCCCGAGGACTGCGATCACGTTTATGTCTTGGATGTGCCTCTCGTGACATCCAAGGATGGCGGCTTGACATGGAGCAGCATTACTGGCACTCACGTGGATCATCACGCACTGGCGTTTCATCCGTACGATCCCAAGGTAGTACTCGAAGGCAACGACGGCGGCATTGCCATCTCCAAGTCACGCGGTGATACCTGGACCGGCGTGCTGAACATGCCAACCACGCAGTTCTATGAAATCGGCCTCGATCCCACAAATCCCGAACGATACTACGGAGGCACACAAGATAATGGCACACTCCGCCGCAATGGCAATGACAATTGGGAGCGCATCCTGGGAGGAGACGGCTTCTACGTAATCGTTGACCCCGACAATCCGAATATCGTCTATGCTGAGTCCCAATGGGGACGTTTGGTAAAGCTGGTCAATGGCAGGGCTATGGGGGCCTTGACCGGGATCGACCCAAATGAAGACAGAAACTGGTCCACTCCCGTCGTAATGGATCCAAATGACAACAAAGTGCTCTACTATGGTGCGGAACGCGTATATCGCACGATGAACGCAGCGGAATCCTGGTCACCAGTCAGCCCGAATCTTGTGCGCGGCGGCGGTGAGCTCGTAGGGACTATTTCCTCGCTTGCCGTGTCGCCGGTGGCCTCCAGCGTAATCTGGGCAGGCACGGATGACGGATACGTGTGGGTCAGCGGTGATTACGGAAATACATGGACGCGTGTCTCCGACGGTCTGCCCGTGCGCTGGGTGACACGTGTCGTTGCGGATCCGATGGAGGTAAACACAGCCTATCTCACCTACAGCGGGCTCCGCTGGCGTGACCCGGAGACGTACGTATTCCGGACACGTGATTTCGGAGCAACATGGGTCAACCTCACGTCGAACCTGCCCGAGGCGCCCGTTAATGCCCTTGCCATTGATCCCAACAACACGGACGTGCTTTACCTGGGAAGTGACGTTGGTGCTTTTGTAAGCCTAAATGGCGGAGACTATTGGGAGCCGCTCGGAAGCGGTATGCCCCTTGTGCCGGTGTACGACATGAAGGTATTCTTGAATGATTCGCATCACTTCCTCGTCGCGGGTACTCATGGCCGTTCCATGTACCGGCTGGATTTGAAGGGCATCGTAACTGAGGTCACCCAGGCACCGACACTGCCGGATGCATTCACGCTAAACGCTGCATACCCGAATCCATTCACGAACGCTGTACAACTGAAATACCGGCTCCGGGAACCGGCCTACGTTGAGATCGAAGTCGTCGATCTTCTGGGCCGGCACGTAGCCTCTGTAGAGCACCTGAATAGGGCGGCCGGCACTTACACTGCTACATGGACACCACAACACTTGGCTCCAGGCCGTTATTATGTGCGGCTGAACGCTGGCGGTCTTGTGAGGCACGTTTTACCTCTCACTCGCCTTTAATCCAAAGTCTCCGCCCGAGATACTTGCTGTATATTCCGGCTAAGTAGACTCTAACTGCAATCCCAGCAGTCAGCCAAAAGTGGATGGCTGCCACCGGAATAAACACCTTTCGGGTAAGCCCGGTAGACAATGGATTCAGGTTGGAACACGTTTAATAGTATTGTCCGCCGCCGCGTGTGGCGGCATAAACCAACCAATTAGCCCCAAGCGGAACGCAGACTCTCCATCTCGTTATTGATCTGGCTCATGACAGGCGTGTACTACGAGCCCGCCAGTTCCCCCAGCCAGCGTTCCACTCCGTGCGACTCGATGAACTGGAAGCTCTCCCCGTTCACTCCAGCTTTTCTGGCGTTGCGGCGGGCTTCCTCAAAACAACCAGCCAAAACCCGATTTACAGCATAATTGGGACCTGACTGTGTCGGCTGTACTTACTTCACCGGGTCCAACCCGGTGCTGCCCTGCTCCCACCGCTCCCGCAGCAGAGATCATGGTTCGCTTCCGCGCATCGCAGTCCAGATTCCGGTCTTGCTTGACCCCGCAAACACGAGGATACGCTCTAAGTCCAAGCCCCGCATATTCGGCTGAAAAGGCGCCCACAGGTATCGTGAAACACTCCACGCAGGGGGCCGGATTGCCGTAGTGGTGCGGCGCGGCCTTGGAGCACCGCGGTCAGGACCTCCCACCGCTTCGGGTTAAGGTCTTCAACCGGTATACGACCCACAAGCGTGCGGCACTCGGAAATGATCTTGCACAGGGCAAATGGGAGCGGTTTTACACCCTTAAACGCCAGAATCGGCCAACCCGTCCCCCAGATTCAAGTCCAGTCCGAAATACGCACCATTCAGACCGAGAATCCTGAACGAACCAAGAACTAAGTCAAACCAAATATCTGAAGTGAAGGTAGAGCCACCCCAGACACAAGGCGGTCAATCCGCAATCAAGCCCCTTTAACCTAACTTCGGCGGTTTGGCGGTGATCGAGATTTTATAATTGCCGTCTGGAGGTATTATGGGCCTGTTTTTCCTGGACTGCTCCGAGATGTGAACACTACAAGCGCCGGTGTCAGGAACGGGGGTCTTCAAGAAACCATACTCTTCAATATAGTCCGACTCCTTGCTTGAACACCCTTGTAATGGCCACCTTAGTCATAGCGCTTGTAACCATTATATTCTTGCACTTGGCCCGCCGACAAAAACACAGCCCCCGTAGCATACACTGCTACGGGGGCTGTCGTTACGCCCACACAACGTACCTCGCTGCTATATTCGCCTTGCAAGGTATTGGCTATTTGCCGCCCTAAAGGGTCACGGAGACCGTAATAAATTGCAGGCCGTCGAAGTAGTCCGTTGGCACCATGGCGTAGTCTATGGCCACGCGTGTTCCCGCAACGTCCAGATTGAGACCTCCACCATACGAATATCCCTTGTACCAAGTGACATTCTCAGACTGCGTCCACTCATATCCGCCACGCAGGTACAAGAGACCCCGGAATCCCAACTCCAGACCACCCGCGAATTGGTCGTCTTCAAAGCTGTTGGATCTGAAATGCCCCAGAAGTGTCGCGGTTGCGCTGCCCGCAATGTTCCGCGTATACGACATGCCAAAGTTGAGCAGTGTTGGATACTGCACACCTTCTGATTCCAGCACAACCGTGTTGACAGCCGCATTACTGGGCTGGTCAGGCAGGCGAACCCTGCGCCCCAGACTAGTACCGGAGTATTGCAGTTCGTTGCCGATATTCTTCAGGGCTACACCGAGTCTCAGGCCGGTTTCGCCGACTACATAGGTCATACCTGCGTCGAAGACAATGCCCGAAGCCGTCATATCGTCGATCGTTTCGTTCACAAGCTTGATCGTTGCACCGGCGGCGATACGATCAGTGATCGTTCTGGCATAGCTCAAACCCACGTTGATAAACTGTATCCGGAAAGTGGCGTCCGACTTTTCAGGGTTAATCTCCGTCTGACGAGGAATATCCCCCATATCCCATGCCGAAATGGCAAGCGCCAAGTTGTTTTCACGAATCCGCTGAGCGACACCAAAATAGTTCACACCAATATCGGCCACATACTGCAACCGGCTGAAAAGTGCGGAGGTGCCCGTGTTGTTGGCCAGACCGGCCGGATTGGCGTAAAGTGCCTCCAATCCATTCATGTCGGCCATAACGCCCGTGGCCGAGCTGCCCAATGCGGAATAGCGGGCCGTTAGCGGGACGAGAAGTTCGTTGGCCCCGTTCGTTCCTGCGCGGTTTGTGTTGGGCTTGTCAATACCCCCACTCAGATCACCTTGTGCAAATGCGCTTCCCACAGGTAGCAACATCAGACTCAAGATCGCCACGCCAAACGCACGGAGTTGAAAAAAACGCTGAATCGGTTTCATGATTCCATGATGGTTTTGCTGTGCATATTGAACCGTACAAGCCTGGCGCCAAGCCACTAAGCTTGACGCCAGGCTGCTTGGACTAGTACACATTCAGTTGTATTCGCTTCTTGACAACCCCAAACTTGATCGAGGTTTCGCCCACCCCGGGCACCTCCACATGAATCAGGTACATGCCGCTTGCAATCGGCAGGTTGTGATCCGTGGTCAGGTTCCAGGAAATGGTCGCCACACCAACAGACTGTTTCTGGATCGTCTTGATGAGCGTGCCATTTAGCGTGAAGACTCGAATGGTGGCCACGTCCGGCAGGTTCGTAAACCGAACTTCGTCCGTCAACTGACTAACCTCGTAGCTCGAAGCTCCAGTGTACGGGTTCGGAACAATGCCGATGTCTTCCAACCGTGCCTGCTGCGTCGCCAAATCAGGGGGATTGGCACCGTATCCTGCTGTACTGACCGAATGTACGTCACCCGGCTGATTCGGTTTGCTCGTCTCAATCCGGAATACAGTCCCTATTTCAGGCAAATCCTGCGGATATGGTGGAGCGGTGCCGCCATTGTGAATGATGAGCACCAAGCGCGCAATGATTTCTTCAGACAAGCCGCCGCTTCCATCCCAAAAGGCATTATGTCCGGCTTCACCTGGCGTAACATCGGCTGGACGATACCAGTACACCCAATCCGAATATGGATCATTGGCGGCACTGGAGGCCGGATGGTCTCCCCCGATGTCAAACACGCCATCCATACCACCACCGCCACAGAGGGCGTTGTCACAAACTACCGGCACCAGCCGCACGTCATCGCTTGGGTCACCCGGCGTATTTATGCCCGTGTCCCAAAGCTCGAACGGCACTTCCAGTTCAAGAGGTGCAGCCTGGCCAAACGCACGAAAGCCTAAACAGTCGGTGAGTTCAGGCGTGCCATTGATCCCGTCAGCACACCGCTGCGTAAAACGCATTTCATAGTCACGTGGACCCAGTGCACCAAGGTTGCCCCCACCTCTCAAAGTCCGCCCTAAAAAGGTGCTCCCTGACGTAATGGGGCCGTAAAGTCCTGGGTTGGCCCCACCGGCATTGATCCCCCATCGCACGTTGGCTGTCGACTGCTGCCGACCAATGACCCCGGATCCCAGTCCTTGTGGATCCGGAAAGCCCAGCCAGCTAAACTTGGCGGACTCGGGCGGATCCAGTGGCCCGGCTGCATTTGCCGTAACCAGAAAGTCCTTGAAATCAGGCTCCGGACCGACCACAGAAAACTGCAACCCGTCCGCCAGAACCACATTCGGCCGCTGTGGAGCAGCCGCTCCGGTCGCCGCGCCGTCAAAGATAACCGTGCCGTCACGCTTGATGTCATACGTAATCGCTCCGGCCGCTGTCGCGCTTTGCTTTCCAGTAGCCGACTCAATTCGGGGATCAGCGATATCATCATCAACCTCCCGCACGGCCATACTGGCCTGTCCACCACCTTCCAAGCTGTAGAATTCCACGGTGTAGGTCGCGTCCTTCAGCACGCCTGGATTCACTACGTTTGCCCAGACTGTCCCATCCCCCAGTCCAGCCCTCTCAAATTCAAAGTCCGGCAGCTCATTACTGTCCAGCGCAGCCAAGGCCGCATCCGAAAGCACATTAATCGGTTTCGTTGGAATAATCTGCACGCGCGTAACCGGACCTCTGAACACCTTGGGAAGTGAGACCTCGTTATACGCATAGGCCTGCACGCCGAAATAATACTCCCTGTAATTAGTCAGCCCCGAAAACGTGTGATACGTCTGCACACCGCGATCCGAACCAGTAGCGGTTACACTCGTCGGCTCTCCCGGAAGACCATCAATTACGCGCTGCACCCCATTCTGGACATCGTAAACCGCAATCGTCTGGCCAACCTGGTCCAGCGCATTCTCGTACTGGATGACCTCGTACCCTTCGAATTCGTATATATTGTTGCCTATCGGCGCGAAAGGATCCTCGGCAGAGTAGGACTCCAGGAAGTTGTTTGACTGTGGAGAATTCCCCCATTCCAGAATTACCTGCTGATCCATCGCGGTCGCGGTCACATTCGGCGCATTTGGCGGCGAAGGTAGCTCAAAATTGATGTCGTAGGCCGCTTGCGCAAGCACATCCGCCTGCTTCAGCTTTTGAACAGAATCAAAATTGTCCACCCCACGTGCCCATACCAGCCCGTAAACGATCTGCTGATAATCACCAGGATTGATTACGAAGGGCCCTGTGCCCATAACAAACCGCCGGTCAGCGGCCTCAATGTCCGTCCCCGCACCATCCGAGTTGCACTCAGACCAATATTGGCACTGGTCATCGCTATACCCCATATCACCCGGAAACATGTACGAAGTGCAATCATCTGAAAAATCGCGGCCATTGCCCCCCTCGGTGATACACTTTCCGTCCTTCCACCGGCCACGAGTGTAGTTGTAGTGATCCAATGCAGTACGCGGGTCTTCTGTCGGGCCCCCACCGTTATTATAAAACGTGAAGCTGGTCATCGGAAGGTTCTTGAAATCAGGCACCTTCACGCCACTTACATTGGCCGTGTCACCCGGAGAGGGCACAATGGGCCCTTGGAAAAAGTCGTAGCCGGCTGCGGGTGCGGGAGAGCCGTACCCGTCAGTCCCTTCGTCTTCGTTATCCGAGTTCCAGACTATCCCCATGCCAAGCGAGGTGTCGGAAGCAACCCAGTCGTCTTGGAAGTTGCCCAAGTCCGGATCGGAGAAGATGGCCATATGCACATCGGTAAAGGTCTCGTTGCCCTTATAGTAAATGTCATACTTGTAGAACGTCGAATTGCCGATGTCGCCAGCCGTCTTGAAGGCAAACGCCATGGCATGCACCTCCAATCCGATAGGAGGCGATTCTGCGCCACGGTGCTCGTTGCCACGGTCATTCATGACCCACCAGATTGACTGGTCACCCAAAATCGCCGGACGCTCGCCTGCCGCAAGATCAATCACGCGATCGATCCGCTGTGCCAGCGGTTGATCCAAGAGGAAAATCTGTTCGCCCGCTTCGTCAACTTCGCCGTCGCCATCATCATCCTCACCGTTATTCGGCGGGGCATAAGTTGGCGCGCCCAACCCTGTCGGCCAGTCTCTTAGATCGGGCGCGGTGACGCCCGTAGCCTCATATTCCTGGATATCCGTGGCACTGACCTTGTAGAGATGGTCAAATTCTGAACAATCTACAGGAGGCGCCCCGTTGTCGTCCAGCGGACCGGCCCAAAAATGGTAGGAACCGTACCGGGCTGCTGCTACACGGAGCTGCCCGCCTACATAGCCACCAATCCAGATTCCCCCCGTAAAGATGGCCTGCGCACCACCGCCGATCGGCACCTCGTATACGTGCGGGCTGCCCCGCCAGAACAGGTTGCCGTTGTTAAATATGCGCGCCCGCACGTTATTAACATCAAGGTAGGCCTCACCGAGCGCAACGGTACAGGTACCGACCTGCGCCCTCGCGTCCTGGACGACGCCTGCCAACAAAAAGGTCAGCAGCGCCAGCGCGAAGAGTTTAGTAATGTTTCGCATGATCCTAGGTCTTTCTTGTTGTGGGTTAACCGCTGGTGGCGAGGCGGCCCGTTACGGGCCGCCTCGCCACACTCATGAGCCGTCTAGAAGTCCAGCCGTACACCGATCCTCGTCTGACGCGGACGCCCGAAGTTGCCCAAGTGACGGGTCCGGTGCCGATAAAGCGTCTCCGATACTGGCTGCGCTGACTCCAAGAACTGAATGCCACCGGCCGTCGAGAGGAAACCGTCATCATCCGGCAAACCGGAATACCGGAATACCGTCTGCACGTTTACCGTGTTGAGGACGTTCGTCATATTCAGGAACGCTGTCATACGATATTTGCTGTTCAGCTGGAATCGGCGCTGAATCCGCATGTCAATGCGGCTAGTCCACGGCATGCGGTCTTCGTTGATGCCGCCTTTCGGGAGCGGAGCTCTCGACGCATTAGCCGGCAACGGGTACTGGACTCCCGTGTACGGGAAACCACTGCCCGCGGTGAACAGGAAGTTGAACCCGAAATTCTGGAGGAGCTTGGTGCCAACCAACGTCGGACCTTCGCCGCGGCCCAACCTGTAATCCAGTGAAACGTTTAGCTTGTGGCGCTGATCGAAGTTCAGTGGACTGATAAAGTTTGGCGGCGTTTCATCAATCCACACGATGTAGCCGGTCGTCCCGGAACCGGATCCCGTCCCCTGCGCAAATGAGAGCGTGTAATTTGCACGCATGGTAACGCCCCGTGTCCGGCGCAGGTCGTAATCGAATTCAAGTCCCTTGACCGTGCCAAAGTCCACATTCTCGTAGCGCGAATAAGCACTCGGGCTGGCCACTCGAAGGTCCCGGATCTGAATCAGATTGTTGATCTGGTGGAAGAAACCACTAATTGAGAGCGCCTGACGCGTCCCAAGGCGCTGTCTGAATCCAAGCTCGTACTTGGTGGTGATTTCTGGCAGCAGACTGTTATTGGCACTGCAGGCAGTTGCCTGAATACAGCCGATCAGACCCGCACCTGCGGACGGGCGTTTCGAAAGCACGCCGTAGCTGGCGAAGAAGAGCGCCTCGTTTGTGATCGGGAAACTCACGCCAATGCGGGGCATGAGCGTAACCTGGGGCGTGTAATCCTCGAACATATCTTCCGTAACCTTGTCGCTCGTAATGTCGACCAAGCCGTTAAGCAGTACGTTGTGTGCCTCCGTCGGATTGCCTTCAGCATCGTAGAAGTAGCCCCCCAGGTCACGGTACCCTACAACATCATCTCCGCTGAAATACACGGCATAGTCGTCGCCGATCCCGGCTGGCACGCCGGACAAGCCACCTGCCCGGACAATCGGCCGCCGGGCATACTTGTCCTTGAGGGTTGGGCGGTTATTGTCCCAGACGTCTACTCGAAGACCCAAATTCAGCACGATGTCCGAGAATTCAATCTTGTCCTGCACATAGCCGCCATAGTAAATGGGCCGGTGTGGCCTCTGGTAATAGTCCGTTTCCGGCTTGTCCTTGCTCGTATCCAGACGGCCAGAAAAGTTTTCTGAATCGTGCTGCTCAGTCCCCAGGAAGTTGTAGCCGGTACCTCCCGCCGTGCGGGCCAACAGGTGTGTCGGAAGCTCCTCCAAGCTTGTGTAGCCATCGGTGTTGAGCTCTGGATCGTCGGACGCAATGTTTTCAGGGTTGCCGTCCGCATATATACGGGCTAGCTGGTTTGTGTTTATGCCCCAGCCTCTGCTGACTGCCGTCTCATACTCCGCCCCAAACTCAATCTGGTTCAGACCGATCTGAGTCGTGGCCGTGGCGTGGATACGATACCGGTGACCATTGCTCTTGCCGTACCCCAGACCGCGACCACCAGCGATGCCCGTAAGACCGGCTACCGTTTCCGCCGAAATACTGAGTCCGTCGGTGTATCTGCGTGTGTACTGAGGCACTTGGACTTCAAACTCCGTGTCATCCGACGGATCATCCGGCGTATCATGGTCGTCAATCCTCGTCTCGGTCACGTAACCCAGATTCTTGTAGCCCGCGATCGTGGCGTGTTCAGGATGATCAATAT
>JAAXGT010000183.1 GCA_012271205.1 Rhodothermales bacterium | reverse complement strand
TGCCGGGCCAGCGGCGTGTTCGCGGCCTTGGCCCGCCGGGCCACGCTGGCATAGAATTCGTCCAGGCCCTCGGCTTCGGCTTCAATGTTGGCGGGTTCAAGTACTTCCAGCACCATCTGCATGCCCTTGCTGACGGGGTTCTGGTCTACAAACCGTGCGTCACCATGTAGAGCCTCGAAGACGGGCCGCGTGATCATGTGTTGGGCAAGCATCTCAATGGCATCCTGATCAGTGATGCCCTCGTTCAGATCGTCGCGCAATTCCGCCAAGAACTCTCTAAACACCCACTGCGCAGCTTCATCCCGGGAGATCAGTGCCTTAATGCGCTCGATGTGCCGTCGTGCGATATCCGCGACATCCCCTGCCCACTCGTCCCAGTAGCGCCGATTGCCACACTTCTGCACGATCTTGGCTCGTATTGCCGTGGGCAGATCGAAAAGAGATTGTGAATCCCCGTTTGGGGGTACGATTATTGGCCCATTGCCATTTCCATTACGGTCGACTTTGCGATCGGGTTGGGGGTGCCAGTCTGCAAGTGCAATGATGCACAAGTGTGAAGCGGACTGCCCTTCCTCCAAGAGGTTGAGCATGGCCTCAAAGCGTTCGTCGTGGGAGCGAATTGCATTAAGCACCTGCCACACCACACGGAACGTCTCAGACTTGTTCAACACAGCGTTTGGATCGGCATCTGATGGAATGACGACGGGGAGTACTACATACCCCATCCGCTTCCCAGTGGCCCGGCGCATGACGCGGCCGACAGCCTGCACGACATCGATCTGGCTCTTGCGTGGATGCATGAACAAAATGGCATCCAGCGCAGGCACATCCACTCCTTCAGCGAGGACGCGTGCATTTGTAAGCACGTGACATGTGCGGTCAGCAGGGCGCACGCCATCAAGCCAAGCCAATCTGTCGCTGCGCCTGACTGCATTGAATGTACCGTCCACATGCTTCGCGGCAACGGAGTAATCCGGCAACAGACCATTGCTCCCCACTGCTACGGAGGAATCCCGATACTCACACGATACCTCATCGAATAGGGCTTCGACCTGCTTGGAGGACTTGATGTCGCGGCAGTACGCGATTGCCCGGCGCATGGGCAACTGGTCATCCTCAGGAAACTCCTCCTCATCCGCCTTCGCAAGCGCGCGCCAGCAGCCAATCAGTTTGCCGGCATCCGTCAACTTGAGTTCATGTTTGGCCAGCGACTTACTGACTCCGCGTGCAGCGACACCTTCCGGTACCGTAAGTACGACCACCTTGTAGTCAGTCAGAAGGTTGTCATCTACCGCCTGCCCGAAGGAGATTTCGTACAGAACGGGTCCGTACAACGCTTTGTCTTCCATGGAACACAGCGAGGCATTCAACTTGTCAGCCCTGTCTCGCGCCGACGCGGCATACACCTTTGGCGTGGCCGTCATGTAAAGCCGCCGATCCGTACGGACATTGTTCTGGTCGTGGATCTGCACAAAATGGCTCTCTTTCTCACCGACAATTCGAGCTCCTGCAGTCCGGTGCGCCTCATCGCAAATGGCGAGATCAAAGTCGGGCAGCCCATTTTCTCGTTGTGCTCTTCCGATAACGGGAAGCGAGTGGTACGTAGCAAAGACCACAGTTAGCATGTCGGGCGCGTGAGGCGAAGCCTTCTGCGCCAGATTAGCCGGGTCGGTGGTTGCCGGGAAGGCCAAATCCAGCGCGTCCATATCAATGAGGTCGTCGTTTCGGCGTCTTCGCCGGCCGACCTGCGTGTCTGAGCATGCCGCATATGCCCTAAGCGGAAGCTGCGAATCAGCTGCCCACGCCCGCACGGTCTGGGACATGAGGGCCAGGCTCGGAACCAGGTACAGCACTCGGCCACCGGATCCCGTGAGACCCTCTGCAATTCTCAGCGAAGTGAACGTCTTGCCAGTACCGCACGCCATGATGAGCTTGCCACGAGATCCAGGCTTGGCAAGTCCAGTAACGACTTCGTTGACCGCCTCCTGCTGATGCGGCCGCAGCGTTTTCTTCGGCTCTCGGCGCTCAATGTCTTCGCTCTTGGCATACTTTGCCCAGTCAATAGGGCTGTTGCGGAGTTCGTGGAGCCCGATTCGGACTACGGGGACGAGAAAGGTCCGAATTAACTGCTCGGCATTATGCCCCCATTCTCTCCCTGTTGAATCAATAATCAGGCCGCGAGTGATCTCGGGGGGGAAAGCCGACAGAAAATCCTTGATGTCCGCTTTTTGAATGCGCTTTCCCTTAGCCCAGAATTTGCACTGTATTGCACACCAACCTTCCCCATCGCGGACCTTGGCAATGAGGTCTATGCCCAGGTCCCTTTCATTCAGGCCCTTTTTATGGAGGCCCTGCTTCCGAACCCAATCTCCGTAGCGCACCGGCGGCTCATACTGCGTTTTCTGCGTCGGATCATGTGTCAGGAAAGCAATGCAAAGGCGCTCAAAAGCCGTCCCCTTGATGCGCTCTCGGCTGAATGAAGAGCTGGCGGCTTTCTTACGCTACGCTGCCAAGAGGTCATCAATACATGTTTCAGATACATAATGGGGGGGGTATTATATGTTTAGTCATGGTTTAGATTAGAAAATATTTCGTAGGAAATTGGTCAGGTGGGCAACGTTTCAAATGATCGGTGTAGCGAGCGACCAATTCAAGCCAAAGTCGTACTGCGTCTTCCGTCATTTCTCTGCGGACTCTTCGCTTACCGCTATGATCTGATAGCTGATCGACGTACCGCTGATAGCAAACAATTCGGAGGGCTGGCCGTGCCTCATTCCGGGGACAGTGCCGCCGTGACATGGTGTACTTAACTCGGAGGGTAGGTCTTGTGCACCAGGCTACTGGCGCACAAAACCTTCTTTTTGGACCGCGTACAGGCATTCGTGGGCGCATGCCGAC
>JAAXGT010000124.1:33587-33888 GCA_012271205.1 Rhodothermales bacterium | reverse complement strand
GCATCCCTCTCCAGTGAGGGCTTGGATGCAGCCCGCGTTGGAGGGCTGGAAGGTGATTTTTTCCAAGCGTCGGGGCGTTGCCCGACCGGCGGAGGCCCCGCGCCGTGAGGCGTGGTACGCTCCGATGGTCGTTTTCAGATGGAGGGGCCAGGGTTGAAAAAAAGCAATAGCGCGGCCCCGTTCGGTCCGGCGCGGTAGGGGGGTGTCCGATACGCTGAGCCTCCAGCGTCCGTGTGCGCGGTTGGACCGGCCGCGCTCGACGGGGTACGATACGTCGGCGAAAGAGCCCTCGCTGAACCGG
>JAAXGT010000124.1:0-33512 GCA_012271205.1 Rhodothermales bacterium | reverse complement strand
TTGGCCTACTGGGGGGCCGGGATGGACGGCACCCGCCGCTACGTGCTGGCTTGGACCCGCTCCAACCCACCGGATGCCCGTATCGGCGCCGACGGGTATCGACCCGCTCTTTCGGTCGGGCCCCCGGACCTATTCCACCCCGATCTGGGGGCGCCGTACGGCCGTAAGACCCGGCTTCGCTTATCGAAGGCCGCGGGCGTCCCGGTCTCGAGGAGCGGGGCGGGTCGCGGCTACGACCCTAGCCGGATCGAGCGCCTGGGGCACCCGGTCCAGCACGAAGAGGTCTACCGGCGTGATTACGAGAAGGGGCGCACGGCCCTGCGCGCCTTCTTCGCGTTCTACAACGAGGAGCGTCCGCATCCGGCCCTGGGCTATCGCCCCCCCCCCGCCGAGGTGTATTTTGGCTCAGACCGTTCTGGGACAGCCCCGCCATGGCCAACGCCCGTTCCGCTACAGTCCACCCGACCCCAAGCTAATCCATAACGTGTCGTTTTCCATCTTAAATCCAGTCGGTTTCTGTCCAACGTTTGGGGAGCACCTCAATTCTCGGACCAGCAAGTTCATCGGCAACGGAGGGTGCCCTGCCATTAATCAACAGTACGAAAGTTGTTGCACTCAGTCCTACTTCAGTCAAGACGGGGTTGAGTGAACAAAGCGATTACCTGTTCCGCTCCACAATTACCGTAGCACGGGTCGTTCCTTCAGGCGTGTGTATATCCAAGAGTCATTTGGGGCACACAAGTGTTGCGACACTGGTCAATAGTGCAGATGCGTTTTCGGTCAACAGCAACGAGTACGTAACGCAGACACTCGCGAGCTACAGCGATCTAACCATCATGCATGCGGCCTCATATGATCTTCCTCAAGGATCGAAGTTTTAAGACATCACGACGCAGCTGACGGCCATTAGAGATGCTGTGCCGGCGCCGGAAGCCATCTTTTTGTCTGTGCTGTCCGTAGGGCACGTAGAAGTTATTGTTGCGGCCTATCGGATGGGCTTTCGCATACCCTTTATCGTTCCCTTCATGTCAATTGATGCTGTCAAGGCCATCAATGCTGAAGAGCCGGGTGCCGCGGAAAACGCCATTACGTTTCACGCTTGGCTGGCAACTCAGCGGTACCCGAGAGCCAGGAATTCGTGAGCAAATACCGTACACGGTTCGGAGAAGAGCCCGGGACTACGCAGCTAACGCTTATGCTACCATGACATTGCTGGGAGAAACTCTCAATAATGCCATAGCGTTTAGTATAGTTTAAATTCGGGATGCATTAGCCGAAATAATGGACCATAACTCCATTTACGGCACGTTCTCATTTGACGAAAATGGTGATGCGGTTGCCGATCCCATCATTGCCCAAGTCCACAATAATTTGTTTGAAGTGTTGACCGAGTAAGGCGGCTCGATTAAAGCTGCGTTACTGAAGGGGGACCTGATCGCAAAGAAAGAACTTGGGCATGCTTCAATCGTGCATAACGCTAGGGATGGTTCAGGACTGAATCCAAGTTCCGGGCAGAGCTGCCCACTTGGATACTGAGCTGTTTTTCCTGGCTGCTCCGGTAATCAAGCTGTTGAGGCAGTGTCCCAATTGAAACTCGTTGAGGCGATGAGGCTGGTGCTGACAGTTTCGTGTTCGGCATGATTGACGGCGATGCGCAGGATTTTCTGTCGGAGTGCAGAATCCCGATTCCGCGGAACAACGTGGAAGTGAAGCACACATCTCGGGAGTGACTCCAATGCCGGGCAGCACGATTGATCGGGCCTTAATTCTGAGCCAGGTGCTGCTGTGCGTGCAGACCACAGCGCCCGGATCAGAGATTGGGCCATTATTTCGCACTGGCCGGAGTCGCTTGGTTGCCTTGGAGCCGTCAATTTGAGTTGATAGCAGGTGTGATCGCCCAGGGAAGCGTTCTAATGGATCTCACTGGAATGGGCCTGTTTGAAAGCAGGAGTCGTGACCTTGTTACATTGTTATATTGAGCCGCCAACAGGGGGCGCGAGTGCGGGATGATTGCTGCCACTTGCAATTATGGATCCGCGGACAGGATCGATTTGGATTGGAGAGGTTATCAGAAATCAACAGCCTTGGGGTTGACAAAAACCATGCATCATATGAAACAATTGACCAGATTGTCCTTCCTCGTGCTGGCAATACTGATAATCACGCAGTGCGGACACCCCCTCACCCTGGACCCGAGCATTGCCGGTCAGGAATCAGGTAGCGAAGAGCTCTTTATTGGCGTCAGCCCGGTGGATGAATCAACGGTGTGGATCAGCGGTACTGGTGGTACCTACGGTCGCACGTTGGATGGTGGGCTGACGTGGGAGACGGACATAGTGCCGGGGGCAGATTCCCTGCAGTTCAGAGACGTACACGGGGTTGATGCTGATACGGCCTATCTGCTCAGCATAGGGTCGGGAGATCAGTCTCGAATCTACAAGACCGAAGACGGCGGGCAGAGTTGGGAATTGCAGTTTGTGAATCCAGAGCCAGCCGGTTTCTTTGATTGCATGGGATTCTGGGATGCCCGTCATGGTATGGCTTTCAGCGATTCCTTTGAAGGAGCATTCTACATTATCACCACAAATAACGGTGGCAGCTCCTGGGAGCGTGTACCTTCGGACCGGCTTCCTCCGGCTCGAGCTGGAGAAGGCAGCTTTGCGGCCAGCGGTCATTGTCTTCATGTCGGCGGGGACAGTACGGCGTGGATTGGGACGGGCGCGAGTGAAGAGGGGCCGGCACGCGTATTGCGAACGGCCGACCGGGGGCTGACTTGGGCATATTCTGATACGCCGATCGCTGGCGGCAGTGTGAGCGGTATCACTTCTGTGGCTTTTGGTGACGCCAATCGAGGTGCGGTCCTGGGCGGAAATGTCATGGATATGGAAAGCCGTGCGGACAATGTGGCCCTTACCCTTGACGGAGGCGTAACATGGGTGTTGACTGGACGTCCCGGCTTTCCAGGACCGGTCTACGGCGCCGCCTTCGTTACCGGGGCACCTGCCCCTACCCTCGTAGCGGTAGGGCCAATGGGGCTTGCCTTTACAGTGGATCAAGGTGCATCCTGGGAAACACTGTCAGATGAGAATTACTGGAGCGTTGCGTTTGCCAGTCCGGGTTCCGGGTGGGCCATCGGAACAGAGGGGCGCATCGCAAAGCTCTCACTTTACAAGTAAGGCTGCATGCAGGCGCGGAAACAGCGCTGCCGGACCTGTTCGGATAATCTCTCGCTCAAGTCGGGCCGGCACACACCTTAGCCTTCTTCCCCGCCGGGAGGGGAGATGACATTGGCGCTCGAAACATCACCCATGAGCACGGCGACCGGGCGCAGGCCGTCAATATTCTCAAAGAAAATCTTGATGGTGGCCGTCAGCGGAACGGCGAGAATCATGCCGACAATGCCCCAGAGCCACCCCCAGAAGATGAGCGATACAAGTACTAGGACCGGGCTAAGATTTAGGCTGAAGGCCATAAGCCGGGGATCTACAATGTTGCCCATCACCATCTGAATCAGCCACATTAGTCCGGCTGCAATAAACGGAATGGTGAGCGTATCGAACTGAAGCAAAGAGAGCAGCGAGGGCATTACGACAGCCACTGTGGAGCCAATGTTGGGGATGAAGTTGAGCAGAAAGGCCATGAATCCCCAGAATACAGGGAAGTCCACCCCCAAAAGCCACAACACTAGAAAGATCAAAAGGCCAGTTCCGGCACTTACGACGGTCTTGGCAACCAGGTACTGCCGCACTTGGCGGCTGATATTATCCATTACATCAATAATGCGTGCCGCAACGCTCGTCGGATACGCTTTCTGAACCTTGATACTCAGTTCACCGCTGGCTGCCAGAATGAACATCATGAACAGGACCACCAGGAAGGCATTTGCCAACAGCGTAGCCACCTCGCCAACGCCACTGGAAACCACCGACGTTATCGAAGCCACGTCTATGATCTGGTTAAAATCCAACTGCGTCATGTTCAAACCCAAGGCCTGAACGAACCGGGCAACCAGCGTCTGCAAATCGTCAATCAATGTGTCAATACGGGGTACATACCGGTCAAAGGCCTGCGTCAGCGATTGAGCGCTGGAATACACCAGAAATCCGATGAGTCCCAAAAGAAGTGCAAGCGCTGCAGACACAACCACCAAAGCCAGCCACGTGGGAACCCGGCGAGCCTTCAAATACAGAACGATCGGCTGAAAAATGAACGACAAGAGAATGGCTACGGACAGTGGCACAAGAACGCTGCGCAGCTGGAGCAGGATGACGCCGATCACGAAGGTGGCAATCACTCCCAAGAGCACCGGTACCACCCTGTCAGGCTTGATGGCTGGGAGGTTAATGCGTTGCATGCTCACTTCGCTCAGAAGAGTTACCGTCTGAGGCGCCTCGAAATCCAGATAACGAGGACGGCCCCGCCGGCTGCCAACAGAATGCTGCGTATATTAAGCGCGCTAACGGTGCCCAAACCCACCATCTGGCCCAGGAAACCACCTACGAGGGCTCCAACGATGCCGAGGGCTATGGTCGCTAACAATCCGCTTCGGTTTGGGCCCGGGTAAAGCCACTTAGCTAGTATACCCGCAATTAGCCCAAGTACAACCCATGCGATAATACTCATGAATCTGGAGTTTCTGTGAATACATTATCGCAATACGGCCCGCACGTACCTAAAGGTTCAAACGTTACCAGACGTATGAGACGCTCAGCACATGCCCTGGACCTTCAAAGCCCTCCTCAAAAGGGATGTAGGCGTAGTCTACCAGCATTGTATCGAAGTGCAGCCCCAGCCCAAACGTGAAGTCTCTCAACTCGTCCCGTGTCACATACCCGCCGCGCAAGTCAACCAGCTCCATAACCGTGGCCGACAGTCCGCTGTGAAGTCGTGTCAACTTACTTGCAAACAGGTGCGCTACCTCGGCTGTGACCATTAACTGCAACAGGCGTGTGCCGTCCGCTCCGGCAATCACTTGAAATGGAAAGACTGCTAATCCTGCCTGCAGAGTCCGGGGCAGCCGTGTGCGTTCCGCCTCCAGCTCACTCATGCGACCGGCATTACGAAGCGCCGCCCCAATCGTGACCAATTCACGGTAGATATCCACCTGCAGACCCACGTCAAACGCATACCCCGACGCGCTGGTATTGTAAATGGATTCACGCAAAAACTTTGCCGTAATCCCGCCTCGCAATGCTCTTAGGCTGTGCGCGTACGATGCACCGATGCTGATAAATTGTGCGCCAAACAATCCGGCAGGATCGCCTGGTACCTCCCGCGCCTCCAAGTCTCCGCTGTCCGTCGCGGTGAGTGCCAGGCCCCAAGCCCCGCCACGACTGGCCGGAAGCCGTGCGGCAATGTCATACGCTTTCACGTCCCCGACCCAGATGCGGTGCGAAATGCCCAGGGCGTTTGCAGATGCGGCTAGTCCCGCCGGATTCCAATACGTTGCAAATGCGTCGCGCGTAGCGGCCACCTGCGCATCTCCCATCGCGCTGGCCATTGCGTTGACACCGATGCGTAAAAAACTCAGTCCGGTCTCCTGTGCATTAGCCCAGGCAGCAGGCAGGAGGAACAGGACCGTGATGTAGAATCTGTGCTTCACTTTACAGAAAAAAACGGATCGTTATGAGGTGCATAGTTCCAAGTGCCCATGGTTCAAGCACAATAGTATAAGCTGCTCGCGTAAGAAGCAGGCCGAGGGGTTGCTCGACCATAAACCCGGCGCTGGGACGAGGACCGCCGTTGCTTACTTCCTCAAGTCGATCCAGCCCAGCGCGCAGCGCCAGTATTGGCACAGGTTGGTATTCTGTGCCCAAGCGCAACCGTGACGCATGCAGGGTCAGGATTTCGGCCTCAAAGACTTCCTGTGCTGAAAAGCCTGACAGCACAACACTGCGTCGCAAGACCTCTCGTTGCGCGGTCTGTGACTCGTATTCGCCCAAAAGGCGCAACTGGCCGCTTTGCGACTGCCACGACACACCCACTCGAAAGCGCCGTGGAAAGCGGTCGGAAGTGGTGCCTCCGGTGAGAGCAGACGTGTCCCATGTGTATCGGGCGAGCAAGTCTTCCACCACCCCCCCCACATGCAGGCCGCGCATCAACTGCAGGACCAGTCCGACATCAAATCCGATACTTCTTGCGGGCGCAACGCCTGGATATAAATCACTCCGGAAGAGCTGAATTCCCACGCCCACGGAAGCGCGTGTATGCACGCGTAACCCGAAGGCGAGAAAGAATGCGTACTCATTCACGGAAGTGTAGCCTACATGATAGCCACTATTGTCCCGCTGGTCGATCTTGCTTACGCCTGCATGAATGAGCCCTGCGGCGATTCCGGCACGAGGCCGCAAGGGCGCGCCCAACTCGACGAACTGAAGCTGTCGATCCCGGGACATGAGCGCAGCGGACAAGCCTAGATGCTGCTGTGTGGTGTACGGGGCCAACGCCGGGTTGTAATAGGGACTGGTCCATCCGGATGCGTCTGCAGCCAAAGCGTTGCCCACAGCCATTCCGCGCGCACCAAAGCCCATGCGGGCTATCACACCGGCCGACTGGGCATGCACACTGCCAGCCGCAAAGGCCAGCAGTCCGCACCAGAGCAACCATCTTGGCAATCCTTTCATGACTTGGCCTATTCCAGAATCAGAATTTTGCCCCAGAAGGTCCCACCTGAAGTCTGTACGGCATAGAAATAGGGACCGTTGGCCAGCCGGGCGCCATAATCGTCCAATCCATCCCATGACACCTCTCGCTCACCATGTTCCTGTGATTCGTTCAGGACCGTGCGCACCAGGTTCATTCCAAAATCAAACACGCGAATGATGACCGTGCCCCCTTCCTCCAGTTTGTATCGCAGACGAATCAACCGGTCAGCTGCAGGCGAGAATGGATTCGGATAGGCGTAGGTGTCCACCTCTGGTACGTGATCGGCCGGAATAACTGGCGGCAGTCCGTCCGGGTTAAGTGGTACCAGCGTCCGGAAGGTGTGCCACGTCCGGCCCTCGTCTGTGCTTTTGAATAAGCCGTCTGCCGTGCCCGCCCAGATGGCATCATCCGTCGTGGCAACGGCATAAACTCCAGCACCCGGACGGAACGTACGATCCGGATTCCGGGCGTCGTAAAAATTGCGAACTGCAACAAACGTATGCCCGTCGTCTCTCGATATATACAACCCGCCGTCACAGGCCACATACACGCGCGGGCCGTCGAACGCGAAGTCGTAACACCGCTCGCTATGCAAGGCACTTTCAAATGAGTGTCCGTTATCTCGCGTTACTGAAATGCCGTAGCCCTGATGTTCGCCCAGACTGGGCCAGTTGGTGGCCCACACAGCTGGTGACAGGCCCGGCCTGTGCTGCTCTTCAATGGAAATCACCCAGTCGCCCGTGAGACCATCCTCTGTCGTGTAGTGGCGCCAAGAGGTTCCGCCATCCTCCGAGCGGTTAAGCCCGCCCGCTGTTCCAGCCCATACCGCTCCGGATTCGTCGGCGAGTATCGCAAAAGCTTGGAAGTTCAGTCCAAAGAAATTGTCCGGAGCAATACCAACCGGCTGTACCAGGAACGGAAATTCCAGTCCCAGTCTCGGAGAGAGGAACCACGACGTGTCCGGCGGCAATACGATGCGCTGCCAGGTGCGCCCCTGATCCTGTGATTTGCGAATGCCGGCAAGCTGTCCAGCGACCCAGAGATCGCCGGTCGTCGGGTTGTAGTCGATATCCCAAGGCGGACTCTGTGCCGCGACGGTGATCGCCAGGGTTGAAAGCTGCACGTCCCCATAGGCAATCAACGTATCCTCGGGTAAATCCAAGAGTCCGGTCGTTGCCGGGTCAGAATCCGCGAAAGGAAGATGTGACACGTACGTCCACGATGCACCGCCGTCTTGGGAATGCAGCAGGCCGCGGATTTCGTTTACGCTTTCCGATTGACCGTCGCTGCGGGACCGGGTATACTGGAATCCCAATCCGGCCCATATGATGTTACCCTCAATATCGATGGAATACACCGAGTTCCTGAATCCGGTCAGCGAATCAGCCTGAGCCGCTTTCCAGGTTTGGCCACCGTCTGTGCTGACGTTCAGGTAAGGACCAACCCAGATCGCCCGGCCCTCGGCATGCAGGTTGGTCACATCGTTCGCCAGAATACCCGGTGTGCGCACCAGATCTTGGGCACGCGCCGGTGCTGCAACAAGTATCATAATGATCGCCCAGGGACGCATATTCTGTTACTCCACAATTACCACGGCATGTCGGACCTCACTGCTGCGCAGCCCGGCACGATCCACAGCCTGAAACACAAATGCGTTGGTTCCTAGTGCGTTTTCGCTTGTCACGAACACCGTCCGTGTAAACAGGCTGTCACCAGCTTGCACATCACCGCTTTCCAAGCTGGTGCCACATGGGCGCCGGTTGCCATCATCGCACATCGCCAAGCGCCTTCCCGGGGAACTCTCGTTCCAGAATTCAACCAGCTCAATGTCTGGAAGGCCGTCCGCATCCGATGCGCGTGCAATGAAAGCCAAACGCTTGGCCGGACTGCCGGCAGCGGGTCGCTGCAGGGTATCAGGTATGATTAGTTCCTCCACGATTGGCGGCTGACCCGGCTCAAAGACACGGACGTATTCCAGTGCCCCCCGTGCCTGGCCACTGAGTCGCTGCGCAGTATCGACTGCATACACCAGCACGCTGTAGGTTTGCACGGTTACAGCACTTAGAGTTACCGTGACAGAACTCTCGTAGCGTGAGCCGCTTATGGCCGGCAGTGTACCACCTGCAATCGAATCAGCGTCTTGGGCTGGTGCTTGAATGATCCAGTGCACAACCTCGATTGGGGCATCAGCACTGCGAACCGTGACGCCGATTGTAAGCGCTACCCGGATGCTGTCGCCAATTATTTCGTCGTCACTGAGCAAGCCATACACGACACGCTGGGGGGCGAGTACAAAATCCTCAATCGCCGGTGGCTGCTGATTTCCGGGAGGCGGGCCGGGCACACTGTCACAAGCTGCTTTGACGGCAAGTAGTAATGCCAAGGCTGTTATGCGAGCGTTTCGGTTCAATTGCTTGTGTCAGACCACCTTTTATACACTGTAAAGCGGCCGAATACTGAAACAGAGCAAGAAAATCAGCATCGAGAGCAGGCCCAGCACCTTGCGTGTCGGCGATAAGGGTGCCATGTTTGCAACGGGGGGATGATCCACCTTGATCACAAATATCAGAAGCAGGCACCAGGGCAGCCATCCGAAGTAGCCGAAACGGTCAAATACGCTGGGCAACGCGGTCCCGGCAGAGCCTACCACCAGTACAAGCATGGTTGCCAGCAGCCAGTACGGGCCCACGACGCGCCGCGTGCACACAGCGAGTATCGCGCCAAGGACAAACCAGGCCGCCATATTTGCAGCCAATT
Organism: Rhodothermales bacterium; assembly: GCA_012271205.1. Taxonomy (GTDB): domain Bacteria; phylum Bacteroidota; class Rhodothermia; order Rhodothermales; family Bin80; genus JAAXGT01. Next base: position 24,110 of record JAAXGT010000124.1, on the reverse strand, counting down.
GGTTTGCCATCATCCCCGATATCAGGTCGGGCAACGTCTGAGCTCCTCCGACTGCCATGGAACACAGCATTATCAGTATGAAGGCTCGTGCAATACGGCCGTGCCATTGACGACCAAACAAGGCATAAATGATGTGTCCACCGTCCAGTTGTCCAACTGGCATCAGATTTAGTGCCGTAAAGAACAACCCCAGCCAAGCTGCAAATAGCAGGGGATAGTGATACATCTCATGCATTGGCGGCACATCGGCAAAGAACTGTGAAAGCCCCCAGTATAGCGGAGTGGAGCCCACTGTCAGCCGCGCGCCCGGCACCATATCGTCCAGAGGCGCATCGGGAAAACGCCCCGTAGCGTCGATGTACCGCAAAAGGGCCTCATGTCCACCGACGCCATGCATGTAGTCGGGAGAGGGCAGGGCAGCCAATGCCCCCAGCAGCAGAACCAGTGTCATGATGAAACCGGCCAGTGGCCCACCGGCGCCAATGTCGAAGAGCTTGCGCGAGCTGGGTATGGGCTCGCGAATACTGATTACAGCACCCAGCGTGCCTATTCCGATAAATGGCGCCGGGATGAAATATGGAAGTGACGTCCGCACACCATGGATACGCGCGAGAATGTAGTGGCCCAACTCATGCACTGTCAAAAACAGGATCAGGCCTCCCGCAAATATGAAACCGTCCAGAAGAAACCGTTCCGTAACAGGAAGGCCGCCGAGTGTAAACACTGGATTACTGGCTGCCCAAGCCACACTGCGGCCGATAAAGACTGTAGCTCCGGTGAACGCCGTCGATACAAGCGTTATTACAAATAGCCCGGCGTGCAGCACGTAGCGCGGACGGGAAGGCGTGGACAAAAGTGGCGCCGGCAACAAAGTATTGTCACGTGAAAAGGAGCCCCTTCAATGCCGCAGTGCGAGTCGTGTTCAGCTTAGAGCAGCCAGCCCTCGCTCAATGCGTGCCAGCGCGGCCTTGAGATCGTCCATGGATGCTGCATACGAAATCCTTATACCGTTCGGATCACCAAAGGCAGCCCCGGGCACGAGGGCCACGTAGTGCTCTTCCAGCAGGTAAAAGCACAATTCTTCGCTCCCCGTAATGACACGGCCGGAGGGGGCCGTCTTTCCGTAATAGCTCGCCACTTGGGGGAACAAGTAAAACGCGCCTTCCGGTTTCGGACAATCCACGCCCTCCAATGCGCGCAGGCGGGACAGTAAATAGTCTCGGCGCTCCCTGAAGGCGGCAACCATTGTGTTTAGCGGTTCCATGCTCATGTTCAACGCGGCCAAGCCGGCCTTTTGCGTGATGCTTGAAGGCGCCGACGTAAACTGCCCCTGAAGCTTGGCTGCCTGTTTAACAACGTCCTGCGGGCCGGCCATATACCCCAAGCGCCAGCCGGTCATAGCATAGCACTTGGAAAACCCATTTACGGTAATCGTGCGCTCCTGCATGCCAGGCAGCGATGCGATGGCCGTATGTGTCGCATCATAGACTACGTGCTCGTAAATCTCATCTGACACCACTACAATGCGCCCATGTGACCTGAGCACTTCTGCCAAAGCCTCCAGTTCAGCTCGTGAATACACCGAACCGGTCGGATTGGAGGGCGAGCACATAATCAGTAATCGCGTGCTGGGCGTTATGGCCGCCTCCAGCACCGCAGGTGTGAGGCGGTAGTCTGTTTCCACACCCGTGGGGACGATCACGGGGGTCGCGCCCGCTGAACGGGTCATTTCAGGATAGCTCACCCAGTAGGGAGCAGGGATAATCACTTCATCGCCCTCCGCCGCAAGGACCGAGACCGCCAGCGCAACGCTTTGCTTGGCCCCATTGGAGCAGAGGATTTGTCCCGGATCGTAAATCAGACCGTTATTGCGCAATAGCTTGGCGCAGATAGCTTCGCGCAAGGGCAGCATGCCGGCATTCTGGGTGTACCGCGTAAACCCTTCCCGAATGGCCTGAATGCCTGCTTCGGCAATGGGTGCCGGTGTATTGAAGTCAGGCTCGCCGGCGCTAAGCGCGATGACATCAGCACCTTGGCGCTTGAGTTCTTTGGCACGACCCGACATGGCCAGTGTGGCCGAGGGCTGCATTGAAGCCACCCGGGGATTGAAGAATTGGTGCATCAGCTGTTATATGAGATTGGTTGCATGAAAAAGATGACTCGCAGCGGGTTTACTGATAGTCGCGTGAGAGTGCTGCCGCGACAGGCGGCGGCACAAACGGACTAATGTCACCCCCCCAGCGCAAAATGTCCCGGACCAGCGACGAGCTTGTAAGCGCATGGGCTGCCGCAGTCGGGAAAAAGACCGTATCCAGAGCCGGGACTAGGCGTCGATTGGCGTACGCCATCTTGTGTTCGTAGTCAAAATCATTCATGCTGCGCAGTCCCCTTATGAGTGCGATGGCGCTCCGGGATTGCGCATACTTGGCAATCAAGCCTTCGAATATGGTCACGTTTACGCTCGTCAGGTGCGCTGTGGACTGCCGAATAAGGTCCGCGCGTGTGGATGCGGATAGAAATGCTTTCTTGTCCGCATGTACGGCCACAGTGATTTCCAGCTCGTCGAAAATGCGCAAGGCCCGCTCAGCTATATCGAGATGGCCGAGTGTCAGGGGGTCAAACGTGCCGGGATAAATCGCAAGCGCCATTGTGTATTCAGGCCTTGAACACGCTTATTCTAGTGCGCCCGTAGACCCGCGTAGTATCCAGAGAAGAACAAGTATCAAAGCTGAAGTGCCGACTATGCTCCAACACCAGGAGTCCACCGGAGCGCACGCGCTTCAGGGCAAGTTCGGGCAGGGTTATCACAGATGCCAAATCATACGGCGGATCCGCCATGATTAAATCCACGGGATCTTCCCGATATCGTTTCAGGTAGGTCAGCACGTCTGCCCGCAGGAAACGGCATCGACCGTCAACGCCAAGTGCTGTGCCGTTGTCTCGGGCAGCATGGAGCACGTCTGCATTGGCCTCGACGAGGGTAGCGTACGCAGCGCCCCGACTGAGTGCTTCCAGCGCGAGTGCCCCGCTACCTGCAAAGAGATCCAGAACATGTGCACCGTGAAGGCTCATTCGCGCCTCAACCAGGCCAAACATCGCTTCACGCACCCGGCTCGTCGTCGGACGCGTGCACAATCCGGGGGACGTGCGAAGCACGTGGCCGCGAAAATCACCTGCAATGATGCGCATGAGCTACGCGCGTAGGTCAAATTTGCAGAAAAGTAAGGGGATTATATACAATAGTTGAGGATTATAGCGAGTGATTAGTGCGTGCTTTAAGGATTTCGTTTATGGCCAGATGTCGGCGGCATCACCCACCAGTTGCCGCAACTGCTGGTTACTGTCCGCATACGTGCCCCGGCTCATTATTCCGTTGCTGTAAATACCTACTATCTCATAGTCACCGTCACCGTCCACGATATGATACCAGACGTCGGTTGAGTAAGATACCGCGCATAATCTAGGATAAGTGGCGGTCGCATTGAAGAACATTCTCCCCACTGTAAGATCGATCACCTTGATCCCCGCCCGTCGCAGTCTCAACTCAATTCTGGTCTTGATTGTACTCTCGAACGGTAGGTATTGAGTGGCGTGTCCCTGTGAAGAGAATAACACCGATACACTTAGCTGTCAATCGCTGCCAAGATGTTCGAGTAAACAGCTTGCCGTGTGCTGGTGCAGCCAGCAGTACAAGCAGCGAACAAGTAAGAAAGGTACGGCGCACAGACATTTACTAGCGGTCCGATCTGCCGTATGGGGCATTACTTCACTGCTTTCGTCGTCTTTTTCGTGGGCTGCAAGAGCGCCCATGCGATCTCCAGCGGTGACATGCCTTGGTAACGGGGATTCGGGCTGGGAATCCAGCTAATGCGGTCTAATTCGGCTTGTCGTTCTTTCTTGTTTCTCATCGGTCTACCTTCGTTCTTGAAGAGGCAAGGTACGGCAAAGTTTTAGGGCTGTTTTCCCGACTGCATGACCCGCAGGCTTCGGTTGGGGCTGAAGCTTGTGCCAACGTACGTACGCTTAGCTCTAAGTTGTTCGGGGAGGAGTGTCGGGGAAGACGTTTCCATGAAGGGCACGAAGAAAGCTGTACGCGAAGTGGACAGATTCTGTGCGATCGAGCGCCCCCCTGAGCTCATATTGTATAATGTCTTGTATAATGTCACGGAGCCGTCTGTACCATGGCAGATCAAAATTCCGTGACGGAGCACGTCTCTACCAATCTAGGGAATAAGCCCTTGAGGGGCCAAATTTGCCCCTATGCCTTCTTTATATATTGACACTTAGGCCAGGAAGGGTAAGTTTTCCCGTAATATACTGGGACTTCGTGATTTGAATGAGAAGCCGAGGTCATATTTGCCTTGCCCACGATTACGAGTCCCAATTGTGTCGCCATTTCTTGGTCAAAACAGGTTCGGCTCGCACCAGTATCGAACATGACCATGTCCGCCACACTTTTCGCAGCAGTCGCGGCCAGTCCCCTCTGCTGAGCGTCGGATACGGTCAGCGTGGCTGCAATACACGCCCCCTTAGTAGCAAGTGCCTCAGCCTCCCAATTTCCTTTACACTGCCGTCTTGTAGCGTTGCCTTGCCGGTCATCCGAACCGTAACTATTGGCATTTAAGTATCCCTAGCGTTAGTGCGGGTGCAGATAAAACCGGTGCGTCTTCGCCAGCCCTTCGCACCAAGAACGGTCCCGCACCATACTTGCGAACCCCCTCAGTAATTACAGCGTCAACTGTATCGAAATCCCCTTCTACACGATCACCGTGGATAAGCAACACCCTGTTGGGGTATTGCATGAGCAATTCGTTGCGCATGCGGTCATAAAAGGCAGACTCTTCTTGTAAGAGGCTAGATGGTTCGGACATATTGCATTGCTGTTTACACTGTGCACGGTATACGACAAATCCAGGACAGCTGGTTCAAACCCCTACGCCACCAACTCCCTGTACAGAACCCGCCGTCCAGCCAGCTCGGCCACGACATGCTGCATTTGCGCTATCGTGTCCAGTGAGCGCATGTTGTGCTTGCCCGCGAATTGCTCAACGTAGCGATTCAAGTGCTTCTTGCTGATCTGGCGGTACGTGCCATGATAGGCCCCCTTTAGCATAGCCCAAAACGACTCAACGCCATTCGTATGCGCCATGCCGGTCACGTACTCCGAAACCGAGTGCTTTACCGCTTCATGCTTCATGCCTACCATGCCCTCGTAGGCTTTGCTTCGTCTGTGTATACCGTAGATCCTTCTGGGCAACGTCCGCCACGAAGTCCTGCAACGTGGCTGCATCCGTGCGGTCAACGACCTGCGCGGCAACCTTAGCCTGTCGCCCGATTCCTCGCGCCGACTACCGCCGTTTTACCTGCCGTTCCGCACCCGAGATTCGCCTTCTTCCACTCGTGTCTGTTCTTTTCGAGGCCCCCAAAAGTACGCTTCGTCCACCTCCGCAGGACCTTCGAATACAGGGGCCAACTCCTCCCTCAGTGCCTCGCGAATGCGCTGTAGCATAAACCAAGCCGTCTTTTGCGTCACACCGAGATCCCGGTGCAGCCTCATGGAGGCTACGCCCTTGAGGTTGGTTGACTCGAGATAAATGGCCCATACCCACTTCCGCAACGGCAAATTGCTTGACTCGATTGCGGTGCCGGTCTTGACGCTGAAGTACTTTTTGCAGTCTCGGCAACGGTACGGCATGGTCTTGTGCTTGCACTCGTAGACGTTCACGCTACCGCAGCGGAGGCAAGCCCGCTCTCCGTCCGGCCATACGACGGCCTCAAACCACTTTCGGGCCCCACTTCGTCCGGCACCAGGTCCATTAATTCAATCAGCGTGATACCCTTTCTGTACGATCTTCCCGGCGCAGCCATTCTCGTATACGTTTTGCGTATACGTTTTGTTTGTTTACTTAGTTGTTTTTACGGAAATTGTGACCACAATCGCTTCAACTACTGTATATAATTACCAAATTTTTTGACCGGAATATAGGAATATCAAGAGCTTGCGAAAGTTATTCCTCAATTGTTATGTTATCCTTAACATTGAAGGCCACCTATCGCAGATTATGAGGGGTCTCGATGTTGTTGCATCCGAATCGGGTCTGAATCAATCCAGATACACGGAGACATGAACGCTGAACGCCACTGTAAGACATCCGGGCTACCGGCTCTCCTCGTGCTGTGCATCGGCTTGGCAATACCGCCGGCTTATGGCGAGTCGTGGGACTCGTTCGCACGGAATCCAGATGTGACAATCACGGGCACCGTGACAGACACCGACGGGGATCCCCTAAGCGGTGCGACCGTGCGCGTCGCGGACACTAATATCGGGACGGTCACCAATATCGACGGCACCTATGTTATTACCGTTCCCGATGATGCAACGACCCTTGTGTTCTCGTTCATAGGCTTCGTCACGCAGGAAATAGCGATAGACGGAAGGACCGTCATTGATGTGATTATGGAGGAAGACGTGGCGAGACTTGAGGAAGTGATTGTCACGGGGTATGGCACACAGCTGCGTAAGGACCTCACCGGATCAATTGCCACCGTTTCGGCTACGGATGTTGCGTCGCGGCCTGTAGCTTCGGTAGAAAAAGCTCTGCAAGGCCTCGTGCCTGGGCTCAACGTGGCCGATCGCAGTGCCAACCCAGGTGACCTAGCTCAGATCTCGATCCGGGCCATCGGATCCTTGTCAGCGGGCTACGAGCCCTTGTGGGTAATCGACGGGTTTCCGACCGATCAGCGGAACGCGCAAATGCTCAACCCCGCGGATATCGAATCGATCGATGTGCTGAAGGATGCCTCGGCTACGGCCATCTACGGTTCACGAGGGGCTAACGGCGTTATCATCGTCACCACGAAATCTGGCCGCATTGGAACGGCCCAGATCAACTTCGACATGAAGACCGGCGTGTCGAGTATTCCGAGGAGTGCCCGATTCGAATTGCTCAATGCCCAGGAATACGTTCAATTTCATACTGAACAAAACGGCGGCACTGTACCTGGCTGGATTTCGAGCGTGTGGGACGGCTCCACCGATACGGACTGGCAGGATGAACTCTATCAAACAGCGCCGTTTCACAATTTGTCCCTCTCCGCGCACGGAGGCACCGAAAAAGTCTCCTATCTGCTCTCGAGCAGCTATACAGAAGAATCCGGTATCATACCCGGCGAGGGGTACAACAGGATCGGAGCTCGTCTCAAACTGGCCTATCGTCCAAGCGACAGAATTACCTTTGGGTTGAATGTAGCCCCGAGCGTGTCCAAGATCCTGAAGTCCAGTAGGCCCAGCGAGGATGGAAGCGACTGGAGTTCTGCGTGGGCTCAGGCCATTCTGCTCCCCCCAATCATTCCCATTTTCAATCCCGACGGGTCCTATGCCATCGGTAGCTACGTGCCGGGCAATTTTCCGATCGGCAATCCCTTGGAGACCATCAATCACTTCAAGCGTACGCATGACCTATTCAGAATGCTGGGTGGCGTAAGTCTGTCGGTGGAGGCCTTCACCGGCATTACTTTCCAATCTATTCTGTCCACCAATATTGGATCCGACAAGAACGAATCGCTTTACGACGCTCCTCCCGGTGCCCCCCGGTTTACGTATCCGGCGGTCAGTACCCTGAACGTAGGACAGGTGTGGCAAAGAGGTTGGCTGAATGAAAACACAGCCAATTTCCGTAGACTAGTCGGACGGGACCACTTCTTTGATGTGCTGGCCGGTTTCACCCTGCAGCGAGACAGAGTGGAATTCGTGTCGTCGAATGTGTCTGGACTGCAGATTCCGGGTGCACGGATTCTGTCGATCGGTGATTCGGAGACCCTGACCTCCAACAACGGGTTCGGCGAAAACGCACTCGTCTCCGTTCTCGGACGGCTTAATTATTCCTTTAAGGATCGGTACCTGCTGACAGCTACGGTACGGCGAGATGGGAGTTCGAGATTCGGGGCCAATAATCGCTATCAGACGTTCGGCTCATTTGCGCTGGGTTGGCGGCTCTCAGAGGAGGACTTCGTCAAGGCGCTGGGTTTTGTCAACGACGCGAAACTTCGCGTGTCGTACGGCTCCACGGGCAGCAACGCGATTCCTGACTTCATTGCGCGACCGAGTCTAGGGCCCGTAAATCACTCGCTCGGAGCCACGCAATTGACGGGCGTAGCCATCGGGGACCCGGGCAACCCTGGCCTGACCTGGGAGACGTCCGAGCAACTGGACATTGGGCTCGATCTGACACTCATGAACGGCCGCTACAGCATGGTGCTCGATTACTACAACAACGTGACCACCAGTCTACTCCTTTCTCGGAATATCGTAGCATCGTCCGGCTATGGCGGCTTTCTCACCAATATCGGGAGCATGCGTAACGACGGCATCGAGCTGACAGCCAACGTTGCCGTAATGGAAACGCACGATTTCGACTGGGTTGTGGGCGGCAATGTGACCCACAACAATCAGGAAATTCTGGATCTGGGCGGCGATGAAGAGATTCGAAATTTCTTCGGTGCGCTGCGACGCGTGGTCGGAGGAGAACTGCAGAACATCCACGTCGTTGAGCACTTGGGCATCGTGCGGGAAGGGGAGACACATCCGGCGCAACCTGATGCACAACCTGGTACGATGCTCTACAGAGATGCCGACGGCGACGGCACGATCAGTAATTTCTTGGGACCGGACGGTGTGAATTTGGAAGGCACGAATCTGGACTATATCTATGGTTTCCATACCAACGTCCGATACAAGGATTTCGATCTTAATGTTCGCTTCAACGGTCAAGCGGGTGCCTCCGTCCTGGATCTGTACATTATTCAGATCGGTGCGCCGTTTCGCCGGGTTAATCTGTCCAAGAAATTCTGGTACGACGGCCGGTACATTTCGGAAAGCCAGCCCGGCGACGGCAAGACACCCAGCGCCTCAGGCTTCGATACCGGCATTGGTGCCGTTTCCAGCTTGGGGATCCAGAACACAGATTTTCTCCGACTCCGCAACATCACGCTGACTTATACCTTACCTCAGAAACTTCTTCGCGGACTCGGTGCCGAGGGTGCCCGCGGAAGAATCTACATGTCCATGGATAATGTCCATATGTGGACAAGCTTCATCGGGGGCAACCCTGCAGGTAGACGGAATTCGGCAGGTGGCCCCTCACTCTTCGGCGGGTCCAGGATTCCCGGTGTAGCAGACGGCAGGGAAATCGGACTGACGAGTCCTCCTCACCTGCCACTACCGCGAGTGTGGACGTTCGGCATCCACGTTACGTATTAACCCTTACAACCAAGCGACCATGACCATGAAATCGTGGAACAACGCGAAATTGCTCTCGGGGCCCGCGTATGAAGGTCCTGCCTCGCTGCAGAATGATCGTCAACCCTTTCCGACACGTGGCCTTAAGGCCTTGGCTTTCGTGCTCTTGGCTTCGATGGCCGGATCATCGTGTGATAGCTTCCTGGATGTGGAGCCAGTCGACCGGATCGATGCCCCATCGTTCTTTTCTACGGATCAGGAGCTCCTGATCGGAATGACCGGCGTGTACGCCGCGCAAAGATCCATTTATGGGAACGGAACCATCTACAACATTATCGAGGGAAGATCGGATAATGCCGGCTTGGACCACACGGACCAAGCCGAGCGCGTGGCGACAGACATATTCGCGGAGGTGCCAGGGAACCTGCTGCTGGATGTCACTTGGGCTGCCATGTACAACTGCATTAATCTTGCTAACACGGTAATCGTTCGAGGCCCGGAGGCCGAAGGGAATGCGGCACTGATCGAGCGCATCGTAGGTGAAGCCAAGTTCGTGCGCGCGTTCACTTACTACCACATGGTCAATCTCTGGGGAGGCACACCGCTGAGAATCACGCCGACGGAAGATTTCGAGGAAACTGTATTGGCACGCGCCTCAGAGGCCGAAGTCTACGATCTGATCGTGCAAGATCTCACGGAAGCCGCAGCAGTGCTTCCCGACACCTACGACGGCAGTGCCGACAATGAGGTCGGCAGGGCTACCCGCTTTGCTGCCATGACGTTGCTCGGAAAAGTGGAATTGCAGCGCGGTAATGCAGGCGCAGCGGCATCCGCTCTACGCCTGGTGCTCGGCCAATACTCTCTCCTCAGCGATTATGGCATGATCCACAGCCCCGGTAACGACAATTTAGCCGAGTCTATCTTCGAAGTCAATTTCAACCCTGCAAATCAGACCGGACTATTCCGGCAGCATTTCATCCCCCAGAGCGTCGCTGACGAACTGGGTATCGTTGCCGGCGGCTCCACGCGGGAGATTCTATTCCCGTTCGTCACTCAGGATCTGATCAATGCCTTCGACGATCCGGAGGATCTGAGGATTCCACACACGTACGGCACCATCACCGGCCGTGAACCGGGAGGATTTATCACCAAATTTATTGATGTAAGTGCAGAGTCAGACGGAGCTGATGTGAATCTCGTCCTGCTGCGCTATGCCGATGTGCTATTGTCGCTGGCGGAGGCACTGGGAGAAGGCGCCGAGGCGTATTCCCTCATCAATCAAATTCGGAGCCGCGCCGGTCTCCCCGATATCGACACGAACACACCCGGCAACTTCATGGAAAAGCTGATGAAGGAGCGAAGGTTAGAATTCGCCTTTGAAATGCACCGGTGGTTCGATCTACTGCGGCTGACGGAGACGCAGACCATCGCCGTTATGAATGCACAGTTGGAGGCCCAGCAGAGCACATTCCAAAGGATCTCCACCTACAACGGTCCGACGAGCTTCAGTTTGACGCCGGAACGCCTCCTGTATCCGATTCCCCAGTTGGAGATCGACATTTCCGGCGGCGTGGTTACGCAGAATCCTGGACACTAGCCTCAATTACCGCGGTGATTGAGGCTGGCGAAAAACCTCCAAATCAGGGGTTTTGCAAGAGCCTCTTATAAGTCAGATAATATCTTGGTTGTCGGCAGTTTGACAGACCGGGCCCGACTTGCATGCAGTGAGTAGCAACGCTATCGGTATGCCCTTGACCGACGTGCCTGTATTCACTGTCTACACAGATGAGGCTTTGCCCTTGTGGCAGTACAGGTTCGACAAAATTAAGGGCGGTCGTATTGAAGAGCGGGGAGACCGAATGATTTATAAGGGCAAACAGGAGATTGGTCAAGCCTATATGCGACGAATATTTACTGATGTAGACGGCGACTTTTATCTCCTGTATGTGGTTCGGCCCAAACCAAATCAAGGACGTTCGCCACACCACCTACTCACATCAACGAGCGGACGGGACGGGGGCGTTATGCCGGACATGCCCCATTGCTAAATGCTATTTACAGAGGATTTACTGTCGAACCCTATGACCATCCGTATCCAGTAATTCCCAAAAGTAAGGTAGGGGTTTCTGGCGCATTCATGATGTAATTTTCAGCGTAGCAACCCGTTTACGCACTGCAATGCGTGTTTTTTTGACCGGTGGTACAGGATTTGTAGGGCGCTACGTACTGCGTATGCTCGTGCAGGCGGGGCATTCAGTTCGGTGCCTCGTGCGCCGTGGAGGAGCACCTGAAGGATTCGGTTCCAAGCAGGTCGAAATAGTTCGTGGCGACATTAACGGACTGCTCCCCAGCCTTATGCAGAAATGCCATGCGTTGATTCATCTGGTTGGAATTATTAGAGAAGATCCCCGCGCAGGGATTACTTTTGATGCACTGCACACTGGAGCCACACGCAACGTGGTGCGAGTCGCCAAGCAAGCCGGCATAGAGCGTCTCGTGTACGTGAGTGCCAACGGAGCGTCCCAAGAGGGTGTCAGCCGGTATCAGACCACCAAGTGGCAGGCGGAAGAAGCCGTACGAGAGAGCAAACTCCCGCACTGGTGCATACTACGGCCCGGACTGATTTTTGGTGATCCGGGGCTTGAGCGAGAGGAGTTTTGTACGCGGTTGGCTGCAGACCTGATTCATCCGTTTAAGGTAATTCCGGTCTTCGGCAACGGTGAATACGAGCTGCAACCGGTCAGTGTGGAAGAAGTGGCACAGGCGGTTGTACAAGCCATGGAGCTGAAGCAACTCCACGGCCGCACGATATGTGCGGTCGGACGCAACACGTATACCTATGTGGCTCTCATCGACGAAATCACCCGCGCTCTGGGACTTAAGGTTCGGCGCAAGGTGCGCATTCCACTTCCGATTGTGCACGCTGGGATGAGAGTGGCTGGCCAGCTGCTGCCCATCACAAGAGATCAGTTGAGGATGCTGATAGCGGGTAACACTGGGGATTCGGTTGAATTCTACGAATCGTTCATCCTGAAAGAGTATCCGTTCAATCAGGAAACTCTCGCCTACTTGCGCGAGCGGACGTGAGGCATGCGAAACCGGTCCGTGCATAGGGTCCGTATGGTGCATGACACCAGCGTATACCAGGCTGGAATATGCCTGGTAGTGCTTGTTGTCTCTCACCAGGCTTTCGCGCAGGTGGGGGCGGATTCGGTGCAGAGCTTTATGCCGTTTGGCGAGGACTCCACCGTAGCTAATGCCGTGCTGTTCTCAAGTGCATTGGACCTTACAAGATCGCTTAACGAGGACGCCGCTGCTTTTGCTTACGATTTTAATGCTTTTGGTTGGCCCTCGGCCTGGAGCACATACGGTATCAGTCCCCACCATATTTCGGTGCGTTTCAACGGTATACCGTTTGACGACCTTGTAACCGGAAGCCCGCGCTACGATTTGCTTCCGACGGCATTACTCAAGCGCCCCATATTAAGCTATGGCGACATGGGCGCACCGGTGAATGTATGCGCCGAACTTCGAGAATGGGCCATGGGGCTCCCACTCACCGAGCTTCACTACCAGGCTGGGGATCACGGCTTGCAGCGCGTTACGGCCTTGCATGCGCAAACGCAGCAGCGTTCGTTGTTTAGACGGCCTGGCCGTATGCAATTGTTATTCGCCTATGCGGGCGCAGCGGCTAAAGGTGAGTATCCTGGAAGCCGCCTGCGACGCTTCAGGCAGCTGCTGCTCCGCTCACGCTATCAGCAGGCAGGATGGTCACTTGAGTTGCTCTATTTACACAATCAGCGCCGGCTGGGTGCACACGGCGGAGTACTCGGCTCCGAATCCGAGCGATACAACCGGCTGATTGCGGTTGTCCGCGACTCCGGGGCGCAGCGGCGCTTGGTGCGGAATGACTTTGTGGGCATCCTGCGAGTGCGCGCGTTGCCAGGCGTCCGCACGCCGTTGGCTGCGACCATGTTCGTAAATACCCAGACGTTGCGTTATACCAGTGCGCAGGACAGCGTCACGCAGGCGGTAGTGCAGCGCGGGGGGCTGTCTGTTTCTCAGAGATTTCAGGTCGGGAAGCACCAGCTTCGAGTCCATGTGGAAGGCTGGATCGACCAGGTGGCGCGTGCGACTGATATGAACCGGCGCCCAGCCCAGCACATTTCGCTTGCAGACTCGCTTGTCTGGCGGCGGGTTCGGGTTAGTCTTGGGGCGGGTCTGCACCGGGTTGCTGATTTGTGGAAGGTGTCAGGTTCACTTGAAATGCAGGTTAACTGGGAAACCGGGCATATACTTGCGCAGGCATTTCGGTCGCTCGGACAATTCGGACCAGTCGACACGGGAGGCTGGGGACACTACGTGCAGAAAAGAGACGACGACGTCAATGAGCATACACACGTGCGGTTGGGAGTCCGGCAGTGGGTGGACGCCGTTTCGGTGGCCCCCTACGCCTTTATTACCCATGAGCGCTTCGTAACAGACTACTATGAATGGCAGCCGGACATTGCACTTATTGATTTATTCTTTACGCGCACGATCGGGGCGGGGTTGAGGCTGACCTTTCGGGACGCGGCCCGGCGTGGTGTCTATGCTGCGCTTTCACCTTGGATCATGCGATCACGACCGAGACAATCGGCTGAGATTCGATCCAGTGCCCTGCCACGGTGGGGGGGTAGTGGGCGCGTGGGCCTGCGCTATTTGCTCTTTTCCGGGGATCTCGATTTGGATGTGTCGCTATGGGGACGCTGGTGGGGAAGTTTTCGCAGCCGGATCTTGCATGCGCCGACGGGGCTGCTGATACTTCCCGAATTGGATCGCATAGGGCCATTGCCGGCCTCCGGGACACTGGATGTCTATGCTGAAGGGGATGTTCGAGGTGCTACGCTCTTTGTGGCGTGGGAGAACGTGCTCAGTGGTACACCGCTTCTGGCAGGCAACGAAATCATTTCAACCTATCCGCTTCCGGCACGGCAGCTGCGTTTTGGTGTCTATTGGCCCATACTGAACTGAAAAACAATTATCGTGTGCGCCGTATAATTCGCCGACACTATCGAAAAACTGTGCGAATGGCCACCGTGCCAACAGCTTGTGAGCGGGAGGCGTTACGCGAAGTGGACGCTTGGCGCAACCGTGAACCAAACTGGATGGGTCGACAGGTCAAGCGCCTGAACGCGCCGCTGCACCATCTCTCAAATCTGGCCTTTCGCCTGCCGGGTGTCGAATGGACCGTGGATCATCTGGTGGCCGGACTGATTCGTACCACAAATGAGATTGCGCAGGATTTGGTGCTCCGTGAGGCCATCTTCAAGGCGTATCGCACGCGTGGACACGCAGTCAGGAAAGTTGCTGACATCAGCCTGCTGGACATGGAAGCCATAAATGAAGCTGTGCGAGGCGTAAAGGTAAAATACCAGTCCATCACTGCGGCACAGGGAGCAGCTGCGGGCTTGGCGGGTTTCGCTGGCATTGTGCCGGATATAGTGGGGCTTGTAGCACTGAATCTACGGGCAACCGGCGAGATCGCGACCTGCTGTGGCTACGACATCACAGAAGCCGGCGAACGGGCGTTTGCGTTGCACATTCTGCACGAGGCCTCGGACGTGAATACGCAGGCTCAGGAGGCCTCCACATCCGTGGCCCGGCGCCACGCGAAGCAAACGGTTGAACAGCTGGCGTTAAGCGGATCAATTCGGGGCATGACCCGAGCCCTGGGACTGCGCCTTATGCAATCGAAAACAGCACAAATCGTACCGGTTGCCGGTATGGTGGCAGGGGGAGGTTTCAACGCGTACTATACAGCGCGTGTGTGCGAAGCCGCCCAACACCTCTATCGGGAGCGGCGTGTGCATGACCGTTATACGTTTCACGTATTGCAGGAGGCATTGAGTGCATGAACTATCGACTGTGTCTGGCGTGTGTACTGCTTCTGGCGTGTTGCCGCATGGCACCGCAGCCCAACTTCCTGTTCATTCTGGTCGATGATCTGGGCTACATGGACGTGGGCGCCTATAATGCCGCGACATTCTACGAAACCCCCCACATCGACCGACTGGCGCGCGAGGGTGTGCGGTTTACCGACGCCTATGCCGCGGCCCCGGTCTGCAGTCCGACACGGGCGAGCATCATGACGGGTCTGTATCCGGTACGGATGGGAACGACAAACTGGTTCGGGGCCCCACAGCCCACTACGGTCGGTTCAAACTGGACACGTAACAGGCGGATGCTCCCGGCGCCATACGAGGCGCAGTTGGCCCACGAGGAAGTCACGATAGCCGAAACCCTGAAGGAGGCCGGCTACCGCACATTCTTTGCCGGCAAGTGGCATCTGGGCCCCGAAGGTTCGTATCCCGAAGATCACGGCTTCGAAATAAACAAGGGAGGCTGGGAACGTGGTGGCCCCTACGGACGCGGTCGCTACTTCACGCCGTACGATAATCCGCGCTTAGAAGACGGTCCGGAAGGAGAGCATCTGCCAGCCCGCCTCGCCCACGAAACCGTGGCCTTCATTGCGGAGCATCAGACCGAGCCGTTTCTGGCCTTTCTTTCGTTTTATTCCGTTCACACGCCGCTCATGACGCGCCCGGATCTGGAGACCAAGTATGCGGCGAAGCCAGCACCTGAAAACACTTGGGGCACGGAAGGACGGCGTCGGGTTCGGCAGGTGCAAAACCATGCGGTCTACGCAGGTATGGTTGAGGCCATGGATCAAGCCGTTGGCACCGTATTGCAGGTACTGGATGAACTGGAGCTTTCCGACAACACGGTTGTGTTCTTTACTTCGGACAATGGTGGCCTGTCCACGTCCGAGGGTCATCCGACCAGCAACCTGCCGCTGCGGGCAGGTAAGGGTTGGCTGTATGAAGGTGGCATACGCGAGCCACTCATCATTCGATGGCCCCGGCACTTAGCAGGAGACCGCGTTGAGGAGGTTCCGGTGATTAGCAACGACTATTTGCCCACAATCCTTGCCATGGCACGATTGTCCGAACCGGAACGCTCGGACGGGGTAAGCCTGTTGCCACTATTATTCGAGCGGAAAGCGCCTGAACGAGATCTGTTTTGGCATTATCCTCACTACGGCAATCAAGGTGGGAGCCCGGGAAGCGCCATACGGAGCGGTCCTTGGAAGCTCATCAGGTTTTACGAAGATGACCGCTTGGAGCTTTTTAATCTCAACGATGACATCGGAGAGCAAAACGATGTTGCAGCCATCGAACGCGAACGTGTTCGGGCCCTGCGCGCCTCGCTTGAATCATGGCTTGGGCAAAATAACGCCCGATATCCTACCCCCCACAACATGACGGCGCAAAACACAGACGGCACAAATCCATGAGTAAAAATCAGGATGAGGAGCTGATCCGCTGCTCATTTTGCGGACGCGACGCGCACGAGGTGACCTCCATTGTCGCCGGTCCGGATGTATACATCTGCGACCGCTGTATCACCGATGCGGCCGACATAGTCAAGGATGATCTGGAAGCCGCGGGCAAAGCGCGCAAGCGCCCCCGACGCAGAACGACACGCCGAAAGCGGCTTATGCCCCGCGAAATAAAGGCCGCTCTGGACGAGTACGTGATTGGGCAAGAGCGTGCCAAAAAGACGCTGGCCGTCGCCGTCTATAATCACTATAAGCGTGTCGAGTCCAAGGAGTATTTTCACGACTATGACGGCGTGGAGCTCGAGAAATCCAATATTCTGCTGTCAGGTCCATCTGGGACGGGCAAGACGCTACTGGCCCGGACGCTGGCCCGCATTCTGGATGTGCCATTTTCAATCAGCGATGCTACGGCGCTCACTGAAGCGGGCTATGTGGGAGAGGATGTGGAAACGATTCTGTCCCATTTGATCAGCGCAGCGGATTTTGATGTGCAGCAGGCTGAGCGCGGCATAATCTTTATTGACGAAATTGACAAGGTGGCGCGTAAAGCGGACAATGCGTCCATTACGCGTGATGTGTCGGGCGAAGGCGTGCAGCAGGCACTTCTCAAGGTTCTGGAAGGCACCGTGGCCGGCGTCCCCCCCAAGGGCGGGCGCAAGCATCCCGAGCAAAGCCTCATTAACATTGATACACGCAATATCCTTTTCATTTGCGGGGGCGCGTTCGAGGGGCTCTCCGAAATCGTTGCGCATCGGTTGAGCGTCAACACCATCGGCTTTGTAACAGGTCAGCGGCAACGCTTCGACAAAAATGACGCGCAGATTTTGCAGTATCTGGAGCCGGACGATCTGCTCCGCTACGGCCTTATTCCCGAACTGATCGGCCGCTTAAGTGTGATGACATCGCTCGAGTCACTCGATGACGAGGCGATGATGCTCATTTTGACAGAGCCCAAGAACGCCATCGTGCGGCAGTACCAGAAACTCTTCGCAATGGATGGCATCGATTTGTTTTTCGATGAGCCTGCGTTGCGCAGTGTGGTTCGGAAAGCCCGCGAAATGGGTACGGGTGCGCGCGGCCTGCGCAGCGTTCTGGAGCAGGCTATGCTCGATATCATGTTTGAAATCCACAGCCTCAAGGATGTTGGCGTTTGCCGCGTGACCAGCGATACCATTTTGCACGGGACCAAGCCCATCTACGAAAAACGCAGGGCTTCCGCCTGACACAGGGAGCCAGATGGCCAAGGTGCTGGGGGTAATTCTGGCAGGGGTGCTGGTGGTGCCTGTGGCAGTCGCACAGCAAGACCTCCTGGGAGTCAACCACGCGACCGTAATTCGCAGCGTTGACTTCACGCATGTGGATGCGGACCGTTATCCGTCACTGTTTACATCAAAGGAGCTGGAGGATCAGATTGCTACGCGTGCACCCGGCTGGCGCACGCGGCTTAGGCACAGGCTGGGCTTGAGCGATTTGTGGGACTATCGGCTTAATCCCATCGAATTACAGCGGGACGTAGTGCGTCTGCGTACCA
Source organism: Rhodothermales bacterium (assembly GCA_012271205.1). Lineage (GTDB taxonomy): Bacteria > Bacteroidota > Rhodothermia > Rhodothermales > Bin80 > JAAXGT01. Next base: position 5,960 of record JAAXGT010000124.1, on the reverse strand, counting down.
CCTATCACGATGCGGGTTACCTGCATGCATTCATTGACTACGCCGGCTCTCGGCTGGACTCAGTAGCGAATGCGGTGGATATTCAATTCAATATCCGGCAGGGACCCCCCGTCATCATTCAAGATGTTGGATTCTTTGCTGCGGAAGGGTATCTGGCCAGCCACTTGGACGGAGATACTCGAACGCGCTGGATTGCTTTTCGGGATCGGACGAGCTTCAAGCGAGGAGATCGGTTTACCTACTTTGAGGCAGTTCGCATCGAAGATCAGGTGCTGAACTGGCTAAAGGATGAAGGCTATGCCTTTGCTGAGCTTTACTCGGTCATTGAGGTCGATTCGCTCTACAATACGGCCGACATCAGCTTCGTGGTGGATCCGGGTCTGCGCGGCGTGTTTTCGTCGATTAGTATTGAAGGAGCGCACCGCGTAAATGACAAAGTAGTCCGGCGTGCACTGCCGTTCACGGAGGGCGATGCCTTTGCAATGCGTCGGCTTATCGACGCACAGCGGGCGCTTTTCGGACTCGGTTTATTTCACGTGGCACAGGTCGAGTTGCCCCCACAGCCTCGCGACAGTACGGTTGACGTGCAGATTACCCTCCGCCAGGCGCGCCTGCGCCATCTCGCTGCGGAAACGGGCTACCATCAGCGCAGCGGGCTCACTGCGGAAGGCATTTGGTCTCACCGGAATTTTCTGGGCAGCGCACGTACGCTGACCGTAGCTGCCGAAATCCAGTCGGGGCTCTTGGCCTCGTCAGGGCTGGGAACACAGGCCAGCCGCTTACTGCGCGCTTCCGTGGCGCTGACTCAGCCGTATATTGGCACGCCCCGTTTGAGTGTGGTGGTAGAGCCATTTATCCAGTTTGAGCGCGATCCGCTCCTGTACGATGTCATTGGAGGATTGGGGCTGAATCGCCGCGAATACGGGATCAACAGTACGCTGTTGTATGGACTGTTGGAGGTGCGGGCCACGAGTCTGCGGTACAGTTTCAGCCGTGCCACGCAATTCTCTGGCGCGCGGGAATCCGCCGGCAACGTGCGTGACGCCTATGGCAAAAGCGCACTCACGCTCAGCGGGACGCTCGGCTGGACCGACGATTTTTTGCGTCCGCGCCGAGGTGTGGTTATACGTCCCTTACTGGAGCAGGCGGGTCAGTTTGAGCGGTGGCTGGGCGTCAAGCAACTCGGACTGGAGTATGTCAAAGCGCAGGTCGACATGGCCGGTTACATCCCCATAACACGTGCCGTGAACGTGAGCATTCGCCTGGGTACGGGCCGACTCTGGCCCACCGGCCCACGTACGATTGAGTTGTATGACCAGGAGGGGATCCTGACGCCGTTCGATGCCCAGTTTGTAGCCCCGCTTGAGAATCGCTTTGATGCCGCTCGCTTTTATGTGGGAGGGGCTGAGGACGTGCGCGGATGGAGTGCGGGCCTTGTGGGACCTAAGACGAACCGAACGGAGTATCTGCGCGATGAGCAGGGTCAAATCGTGATTCTGGGGGATGCTCCGGCGACACAATTCGAGCAGTTCGAGCCCGTGGGTGGTCTGGCCCGCGTGGTGGCAGGCGCGGAAGTGCGATTCCGCATTGTGGGCAAGTGGCATGGCGCGGCCTTCGTGGATGCTGGTCAGGTATCGGCTCGCGGGCCGGCAAACTGTGTGGACCTTCTGTATACCGATACTGCGCGCTCGGAAGTAGCCAGTGTGCAGTGTGGAGTCAGCGACGACGGACGTTGGCGCTGGAATAACTTCAAGGTTGGTGCGGGGGCTGGACTGCGTTATGACACGCCTATTGGATTTCTGCGGCTGGATTTGGCGGCTAAGCTGAATCCCGACGCGCTGGATCTTCAAACGCCGCGCAACGCATTTCTTTCATTGCAGGACCACGTTGACGTTCAGCGTTCCAATTTGCATCGCTACAATATCCACTTCAGCATCGGCCAGGCCTTCTAGTGGAATGCTGCAGGGGGTGACACGCCGGAGACTGCTTCTGGTGGCGGCTATTTTGGCCGTCACCTTGCTAGGTGCTGTTCAGACACCTTGGGGTTTGGCAGCATTGGCGCGACTGGGCCTTCGCGCAGCTGGCTTGGAGGTAAAATTTGCATCTCTTCGCGGCTTCTGGATGACGTCAATTGAAGTTCGAGGACTGGATATGTCGGAGGATGGTTTCAGGTTGTGGGTGGACACGCTGCGCATTCGGCACCAAGCGTGGACGGCCTTGGCCGGACGCTGGCATGTTCGTGAGCTCAGCCTGGAAAATCCGGACCTGCACTTGGTTGAGTCACAAGACCGGAATGGTACTCATTCACCTTCAGCTGAGACGGACCGCAACGTGGCAGGTAACCCAAACCGTGTGCGTCCATTAGAACTGCGCATTGAGGCTATAGATGTGCGCGGTGGCCGCATGGTTTTGCCGGATTCTGCGGCCACATTCTCACAACTCGCCGTTCGCGGACATTTGGGCAGCGGGTGGGCCTGGCACATGGACACTCTGACCGCAATGCTGACTTGGCCTGGCGCGCCGGAAGCACTTGCTGTGGCCGCCAGCGGTTGGCATGTCAGCGGTTCAACGCAGGTGGATACCCTGAGCATCACGGGAGGGGGAACGCACATTTCAGCGTCAGGGCACATAAGCGTGGATGCAGCAACGAACGTACATATTCAAGCCGCACCACTTGATCTGGCCCTCTTGCAGCCTTGGGGGCTCACCTCGAACGCAGGCGTCATGCTGGATGCCCGAGTCCAAGGAACAGGTGACAGTCTGAATCTGGCTTTTGATGGCACAGTGACAGGTGGCGGACATTTGAGGGCGCGTGCACGTACTCGTATGTCGACAAGGCACGTGATGATCGATACACTCCTCGCAGAGCGGATCAATCCCGCGCTGTTGATGGATGCACCGGCCGGTGTGGTCAGCGCACAAATCAGCGCCGACCTGCAAGGTGCAACTTGGAGAACACTCGTTGGAAAGCTGCAGCTCACAATCCTGGAAGGCACACTGGCCGAGCAGCCGATCGGCCCGGTCCAGTTGGATGCCCGACTTGCGCACGGGATCGCCGATGTTTCCATCGTCGCCTTGGCGGGTGATGGACGCCTGCTGGCTAACGGCAGCGTGCTGCCATTCGAGGATCCGATCAAAGCGCGACTCGAAGGGAAATTCCATGGCGTGGATATAGGGCTGTACAGGGCGGGATACAGCAGCAGCCTGAATGGTGCCTTCTATTTGCAAAGCCAAGGCATCGTCACTTCACACATAACCTTGGAGTCCAGCCAGCTAGGTCGGCTGGACTCACTTGGCGGCGTGCTTAGCATGCGGGGTGACAGCAATTCGTTTGATCTGGCGGCGAATCTTCAGACACCTGACGGTTTGCTGATCGTTACCGGAAGCCGCGGTGAGTCGGATGTTTCCGGCACGCTGGAGGCTACGGCTCTCGATGCAGCAGCCTTGCTCAATTTGCCCGACTCCAGCCGTGTTTCCGCGTATGCACGATTAACGGGTACTTGGCCGCTAGACAGCTTGCAGCTTCGCGCAACACTTAATGCTTCAACCTGGCAGAATCATGTGTTGCATCACGCAGAAATAAATGCGTCACTAGACCACGAAGATTTGTTTTTCAACGTGCAGGGCGATGCGGCGGCTGGGCAAATCCAGGCTAAGGGACATGCAGATTTAAGCCTGTTGCCCGCCACATGGACTATCGCAGATGCGCAGTTTGAGCACTTGGACGCAAGTGCGCTCGGACTATCGCATCACAGCGACCTGAACGGAGTGCTTCATATGACAGGGCGTGGGATGCACTCCATGTCCGGTACACTTTCGGCGACACGCTCGGTTATCAACGATCAGGCTATAGATAGCACACGCGTGACTTTGAATGTGCAAGATGGCGAAGCAGCACTTCTGGTGGACTTGGGTATGCCGGATGGCCGTCTGATGGTGTCCGCACACGCTGAAAGTCTGGATGTCGTGCCAGTAATTACCGCGCAGCAGGCACGCTTTAAAAACCTTGATTTGGGGGCCTTGCTGGGAAATTCTGAATGGACGACACGTCTGACCGGACACTTGGACAGTCTGCGTGTGACGGTTGGAGCATCGCCGTCCGTGGTCTTGCAGGCAGGGTTGGATTCGTCGAACGTCAGTGAATTAGCAGTGAGCAGCGGTGAGGCTCACGTAAAGATCGAAGCGGGTACGATTACTGCCCGGGTTGCACTCGATTTACCGGACGGGCACGTACAGGTGGATTCCGTGCGCCTGGGCCCCGGAGAGCACTTTGCAGCGCGCGGATCCTTGCGGGGGCTCGATCTGGCAACCCTCACTAACGTGCCGGCGGTGCTCACAGGAAGGTTCGATGTGGCAGGCTATGGCTTGGATCTCGAGACGATGACGCTATCGCGGGCACAGATTGCCGCAGGTGGTTCGCAAATTGGGGAAGTGGCCATCGGCGAGTTGAATGTTGCAGCGACAATGCACGCCGGGCGGCTAAAGCTGGATACGCTCAGTCTGCGATCCAATGTTGGGCACGTGCAGGGTAGTGGGGTGCTTGCCATGCACGGCGGGGCCGGGGAAACCCTTCTGCTGCAAGGCACACTATCCGACGCGCGGCCTCTGGCCGCTTGGTTCGGACCGGTATCTGCGGGTGGTATGGCTACGGACCGGTTCTGGGTGCAGATGAAGAGTCGGCAGGATACGCTGCGCTACGCGGCGGGTCTGGACATTGGCGGTGTAACGTATGGCGACGTGCGCGTACTGAATGCGGAGGCTGCCGCGGAGGGATATATGGTTGATTCCCAGCCCGTACTGGAGCACATACGGGTGGCAGCCAGCCGTGTGTCCGTGCCTGCACTGTCAGCACAAGGTGTCCACGTGACCCTGAATCAGGTCGGCGATACTGTACGCTACGAGGCCCTGCTGACCATTGATGAAGGGCGCAGTGCACGTCTGAGCGGATTGGCGGACTTGGCTACGGACCGGGTCGTGGTGCAGGATTTGGGGCTTCGGCTTGACCGGGACGACTGGCGTTTGGAGCAGCCAGTAGAAATTATCTTTGGAGGTGCCTATCGCGTGCGCAATCTGCTTTTGGTGGAAAAGGATCAGGAAGTGGCACTCGATGGTGTGCTGGATTTTGATGGGCAGCAGCAGATTGGCTTGAGTCTGCATAACGTACAATTAGAGCGGGTTGCGGATTTGTTCGGATTGGCCGGCTTGGGCGGGACGCTGGATGGCGATTTCTTTTTGACCGGACCAGCCTCCTCGCCTGTCCTCAATGGCTCGCTCAGCCTCAAGGTGCGCGAGAACGCAGCGAGAATTGGCGACCTTAGTGCCCAAGTACACTACGAAGATTATTCGCTGGGGCTGAATGCCGGTTTGGTCCATGCAGATGGCAGCACCTTGGAGCTTTCAGGGTATCTGCCGTTTGATTTGCGTTTAAGCAAAACTGAGGAGGCGCCTGTGCGCGACCTTTCGCTGGCTCTGCACGCGAATGCCTTCAATGTGGGATGGATAACACCATTTCTGAATCCCGAAGAGATTCGCGAGGTGCGGGGTCGGCTCACGGCCAACGTAGAGGCTCACGGCACCTTGGCGGCTCCCCGCTTGTCGGGACCTGTGTCTTTTGAGGAAGGAAGCGTAACGCTGCCTTTGCTTGGACTAACTCCCTCGGGCCTGACGCTTCAGGCAGACGCTTCAGGCGATACCATTTACGTGCACCAGTTGACCGCGCACAGTGGCCATGGGCAGCTTCAGGGTGCAGGTCATGTCATAATGGAGCAATTCGGTTGGGGGATGCTGGACATTGCTGGGGCGCTGGACCACTTCCGGATAGTAGATACGCGTGCTTATGTGGCGGATGCCGACGCCAACTTGCAGCTAAAGGGAAGCTTCACGCGCCCGATTCTCACTGGCCATGTCGAAATGGCGGGAGCAGTTATCCGGCCACAGGATGTCCCGGCAGTGCTTGGGCC
>JAAXGT010000206.1 GCA_012271205.1 Rhodothermales bacterium | reverse complement strand
CCTCTACTGCAGGTCGGCCCCGCAGCTCCCGTCGCGTTCGATACCGCGTACGGTATTCGGGGAGCTTCAAATTCTCCAGTAGCTCGTCTATACCAGCCCCTGCCACGCGAGCTGGCGTAACCAATGGACGTGCGGGATAAGTCACACGGTAGATACGCCCGTGCTCGTGGTCGCGGAGGGGATCACGTGCGTTGTGCTGCATGTGCCCAACCAACACATTGTGCCAGTCCACAAAGTAAAGTGAACCATCCGGCGCAAACTCCATGTCCACCGGTCGAAAATTCCCGTCCGTCCCGTAAACAAGATCCTGCCGGTGCACGCTCGTGTACCCCGTTCCGTTATCTGTCAGGACATGTTGCTTCATGCCCAGAAATCCGATCGTGTTGTTAATCAGGAGGTCTCCCTGAACCTCATCGGGAAAATGCCGGCTCGAAACAAACTCCAGTCCGGAAGTGGGACGCACACGATGAGCGTCCTCAATGAGGTTATATGACTTGTGTGTGGCTACACCATAGCGTGGCTTGATCGAGCCCGGAAGCATCCAGCGCACATCTGGTCCTGAAGTCTCCGCAAAGAAAGGCTGCCCCCATTCATCAAATGCAATGCCCCAAGGGTTGGGAATAGCGAGCTGAGCCGTCCGCTCCAAGTGCTTCCGATGCGGATTGTAGCGGAAGAAACCACCGTTAGTGCCGCGCACAGGGCCGTAGGCTGTCTCGACATTAGAATGAAGGAAGACACCTTCACCCATGTATATGGCACCTGACGGATCGGCTGTGAAGGCGCTGATCACGTGGTGGGTGTCGTGGTCGTCAAAGCCACTGAGAATGATTTCCTTCGTGTCGGCACGATCGTCACCATCCGTGTCAGCCAGCAGCACCAGGTTAGTGCCCTGACTCACGTAAACACCTTCCGGCGCGAACTCGAAACCGGTCGGAAGATGCAGCCCGTCGGCCCAAGTGGTTTGCTGATCGGCCTTGCCGTCTTTATCAGTATCCTCCAGAATGATGAGCTTGTCATTGGGACGCGGATCCCCGGGTCGCCAGTGGGGGTAACTGGGCATTACAGCGACCCACAGACGCCCACGATTGTCGAAGGACATCTGCACGGGATTAGCCAGATCAATGAATTCCTTCTCGGAGGCGAAAAGCTCGATGCTGTACCCAGGTGCAGGCGTTAACGTGGCCAAGGCTTCGTTGCCATAGAGATAGCGGAGGTCGCCGGTCTTGTTAGTGGGCTCGTAATTGGTTTGCACTTCTGGAAGCACGAGTGTGCCGGCGTCCGCAGTTGCCACGTCCATGGCCTCACCGCGTGCCGCCATCCAGATTGCCGTGTCACGAATGGCTGTCATCTGGCGAATCTTAGCAAGTTCCGCAGGATAGTTGTCAGGCCCAAACGGATTGTATCTGCGCCCATACACGTGCACGCCGTTTGGAATCTTAAAGTCGTTGTGCCAAACCCAATTCTTGTCCTGCACGGCAGCGTGTAGTGCAGTACGATGTGTTTCCACGGAGATCTCACTCTTGCCAAAGATGCCGTCGGCCAAGACCGGAGCCAGCTTGGCGTAACCGTCGCTTGTAAGCTGCAAGCCGTCGATCGTGTGTGGCTGATTGCCATACCAGCCGCGCGTAGGCCTAAAAAGGTCGACGAAAGTCAGGTTCATGCGGATGGCCACACGCCGCATGGCCCCCGCATAGTCTTCCAAATCTGTATTGATCGCCCTGCCATCAGGCAAGTCGCGCACCTCCGACAAGTCCTCAAAGGCAATCGGAGACACAAGTGCCAGGCGCGGGCTTTCTTCTCCATTGTATGTCTGAGCCAATGCGTGATGCACAAAGGCTTCAAGCTCTGCCTCAAACGTGGAAAGACCTGCTAGGCCATTAAAGGACTCGTTGTAGCCGAAAAACGCAATGATTACATCAGCACCCAAGTGTGTTAGCCACTCATCCGGGGTTTCAAAATGTCCTTGGCTGTTGGAGGACTGTGTCAAGTCCGTGTAGAAGCTGTCCGCACCTGGAAACGCCCAAGGTGACACGCGGCCGGGGTGCGGCCGGAATCCTGGCGTATTGCCCCCGTCGCACATGTTTCGGATGGTCAACAGGCTGTCCGGATAGCGCACGTGAAGCTCGGTTTCGAAGTGGCCGAAATTCATCATGCGAGAGCATAGGTTGTTGCCGATAAGCACAATATGATCCCCCTTGTGAAGGGGCAGTCCCGGCCCGTGACTCGAGGGGGTGCATTGCACACAGAGTAGCACAGCCAGACCCGGCAACACCCAAGCCATTTTCCATATGCGGTTGTTTATTGGCATCTTCACGCTTGGAAAAAGCAGTAAGTACACTTGCAGAGTGCGAAACCTAAAAGTATTGAAGTTCGTGCGGATCTGCTTAACCTTAGGGACTTATAACGAATAGTGAACATTGATTCAAGCCCGTTTCTTCCTGCACCGCGCTTTCAGTTCCTGCAGTTCCGCCTCGCTCATGGGCCGGAACACTGCCGCATGACCTCGGCGGGCGTCGCGCCGCCGTAGCGGGCAGTGCGCGCAAGAGCACACTTTACCGGCGCATCACAGTCACCAACCCGGAAGAACGAATGCCACTGGCGGAATCTAACCTGTCACTGACAGACCACGAGATTGCGCTGATTCAAAGATAGCTTGGGCAGGGAGCCGAATGGAAACCCCATTGGAGTTTCATTCCAGTTGTTAAGCCTGACCGCCCCGAAATTCAGAATAGCTCATGGCCTCATAGTGAGCTGGACTTTTTTGTTTTGGCCCGCATGGAGCAGAAAGGATTGGCCCCGTCACCAAGAGCCGATCGCACAACACTATTACAGCTATTACGGCGCGTCACACTTGATTTGACGGGGCTCCCTCCCACGCTGGAGGAAATCGACAGCTTCTTGGCCGACTCCGCCCATTTGGCCGGCCTATGATTGAAGTTTATAGTATGTGCGCCAGTTAGTCTGGCGCACATACTATAAACTTCAGATGTACGGGCCTGCGATTCCACCGGCGCTTCGAGAACTGGGGCAGCCGAGCAATGGGGACTAAGCCTGAGGCCGGGGTGAATCGTACGAAGGTTCGGGAACATGTTTGTCAGCGTCTGCTTTTTTGCGCTTATGCAGAACTACGAACCTTCTTACGTAGATCCGAGACTGGGGTCCCCGAAACCCCCCATTCGCGTACGCGAGCGCGGGCCAGCCAAGTATTTTCACGGCCGCTTGGAGGTACGGAGCTTTTTTGCGCAGGTCCGTGCAGATGCTGTCCAAGATTACGGCGGCACCATATTTCTGATTCAAGGCGCCCCCGGAGCAGGCAAGACCGCCCTGCTGCACCAGTGTGCCGTCGAAGCGGACCGGGACGGATGGCAGGTTACTGAGCTGGAGTATCAGGCCCTGTATGAACCGGCCGTTATGGCACAGAATATGGGTAAACCGTACTTCACCCGAGAGCAACGCACGACAACAGTAGACGCCAAAGTGATCGCTAGAGAGACCACAAGAGAAAAAGCCAGTTACTCAACTGTCTCGCAACTGCTCAAAGGTCTCGCGCCCGACACCGGAGCCCTCTTGATTCTGGACGAAGTGCAAAACATCCGGGACCTCACTGAAGGACCGCACAACCTGTCGGCCAAATCAACGCTGAATGCGATCCACAACGGCAAACTCGACCGTCCCGTGATCCTGCTTGCCGGTGGTCTAGGAACCTCGGAAAAAGCGTTTGGCGAACTTGGGATTTCACGATTCGACAGCGGGTGCATAGTCAACTTGGGACGCCTGTCCGAAGCGGCGGAGCGGGCCGTCATCCGCGACTGGCTACAGGACGACGGCCAAGCCAAAGGTGATCTGACACCGTGGATCGACGCCATTGCCTCCGAAACCCACGGCTGGCCCCAGCACATCATGTGTTTCGCGCAGCCAGCCGCCCGTATCGTGCGCGATAACAGCGGAGTGTTGAAAACGGACAGACTGGCCTACGTGCTGGATCAGGGACGTGAGCGGAAGGCGCAGTACTATCAGGGACGCATAAACGATGTCGAGAAAACCACCCGCTCCGCCATGGGAAGGCTCTTGGGCAACCAGCCGACGGACAAGGTGCTGGATAAACGCATTATTCTAGAAGCGCTCTCTGACGGCCGGTCACCGAATGAGGCACAAACAGAGTTTAACATGCTTCTCTATAAGGGGGTGATTGCGATTACGCCCGATGGAAGCTATGCTGTCCCCATCCCCTCAATGCACGACTGGCTGGTCGAGCACTACAGCCACGAGGACCGGGCCGCCCGGCGCCAACGGGAGGATCTAGAACTGAGCCGGTAGACCGACCTTAAACCGCATGCCCAGCGGCAGCATTCTCGGTACCGTCCGGCATCTCGACAGAACGGTCAGTCATCGCGGTAGGAACACTCTCGTGATAGGTTAGACTGCACCGCAGCAGCCTTCCCACGAAGCGGCTGATTCCGCAGTGACGAAGCACGGCCGTGTCCGTCGAAGTTGAAGGCAGCAAATTGCCAGCCTTGTGTGTAGATTCGAAGGGTACGAATTCTGATAGCTATGCACCGGACTTGCGCACTAATTCCTGCACTCTTATGTCTGGCGATCACAGTCGCGGCCCAAGATGCACCGCGCCCCACGCAAACGGTCAAACTACTGGTACCTTACTTGGAATCAGCTCCTGTAATCGACGGAACGCTGAGTGAATGGAAGGACTATGCATTTACGGACGGGGTCTGGGACATCTACCGACTGCGTCATACTTTCTGGTACGACGATGGACGACGCAACCGCCTCACCGACCACGGCAACGAGGCACATCCCGAAGACGATCTGCAGGCCCGCTACTATGTGGCCTGGGATCAGAACAATCTCTACTTCGGCGCGGAGGTGAAGGACAACGTCAATGACGTGGAAGACGCCAATCATCAGCCGAAAAGCTGGTATTCAAAGGATAGTATCTGCTTTTTTGTCGAAGCCCCACGCGATGAGGCACCCGAATGGTTTGGTCAGGGCGATAACGCCTTCTGCTTTGTCATAGATCGTACGCGTCCGCCATACGCTGCCTGGTGGCGGCACGGCACTCCCAGTGAAACCTACCTGGAGGAGCCGATTCCGGCACAAGCCGTAGACTATGCTTTGACCTTCAATCCTTGGGGAACTGGCACAGCCGATTTTGTCCTCGAAGCTCGAGTGGCCATGGCACTCACACTGGGCGTCAGTGACCCTCGCTGGAGCGTGCCTCAAATTGGAGATGTGTACGGCCTCGAAATCGTGCACTGCGATCCCGACGGAGGTGCCTATGGTGGCCATTTCATGATTTACGGTACAGGTGACGACGACGCCACTTGGGGCCGCATGATCCTGTCCGGCCCGCAACGCCCCATTGAGCGTCGCGCCGAGTGACTTTCGCTGGCCTGCCTCTAGCCTCTATCCATCACACTCAACACTTGCAAGAAAATGAAATCCCGACTTTTCCTGTTTCTGAGTCTGTTTCTGGCTGCCCTGCCTGCCTTTGCGCAACATAGTGCCGAACAATTCCTGGGCCGGTGGACACTCCACTTGCCAGGAGGTGCCGGCTGGCTTGAAGTTCGCTATGATGATGACGAGCTGGATGCCTCGCTCTTATGGTATGGCGGCAGCGTGCTCCCCGTTGAGAACGCCTACGTAAGCGGGGATACGCTGACCGTGACACGCGAGTCCACGTTTAGATCGGCATCCGGGGAAGTCACTCGTACTGTCACCAGTAGATTCGAGATGCACTTGGAGAACGACCAGCTTATAGGCGCAGCCACACTTCCGCAAAGAGGGGGGCGCACACGCACGATTCCTTTCACAGGAGACCGGATACCGAATTTGCCACCGGCGCCGGACCTCAGTCTGGTCCAGTATGCTGAACCCGTCAGCCTTTTCAACGGCCAGGATTTGTCCGGCTGGTCATTAATTAACCCGGAGCAGAAAAACGGCTTCAAGGCCGAGGATGGTATACTGGTTAATGATCCCGTGCAACCCGAAAACGGTGAGCATATCAGCTATGGAAACCTGCGAACCGACGCCACCTTTGAGGACTTCCGCCTGACCTTGGAGGTTAATGTGCCCGAAGGGAGTAACAGCGGCGTCTACTTGCGCGGCATCTACGAAATCCAGGTCGCCGACACGTATGGCAAACCTGTAGACTCACACAACATGGGGGGACTTTACAGTCGGATTACGCCCAGTGTAGCCGCAGAAAAACGGGCCGGAGAATGGCAAACCATGGACATCACGCTCTACAAGCGCCACTTGACGGTAGTCCTGAACGGAACGAAGATTATTGATAACCAGCCGGTTCTGGGCGTAACCGGGGGGGCGATGTCCGCGAACGAGCATGCACCCGGCCCCATCTACCTCCAAGGAGACCACGGACGTGTGCTGTACCGCAATATGGTATTGACTCCCATTACGGGCACAGACCACAATAACTGATTTTGCTGCACTCATCTAGCCTCAAGGAAATCATGGCCCAGCATTTTACCGTCAGCCGACGAGACTTCATGCGTACAGGCGCACTCGGCACTGCAGCACTTGGCATGGGGGTTCGCCCGGACCGTGCCGATGCACGCACGGTAGCCCCCAGCAACCGGATCACGATCGGCATGATCGGAGCTGGCGCGCGCGCACACCAGCTCATAGAAGCCATCAAGCTGTTCCCCGAAGCGCAAATCGTTGCCGCGTGTGACGCCTATTCGGGCCGGCTGGAACGCGTCAAGTCACGGACAAACGGGCAGGCTGACACCTACAAGGATTACCGGGAAATAATCCAGCGCGATGACATTGACGCGGTGGTGATTTCGAGTCCGGACCACTGGCATTACCGGCATTCTATTGATTCACTCAATGCTGGTAAGCATGCCTATATCGAAAAGCCGCTCACCTACAGCTTTGAAGAAGGGCTGGGCATCATAGAGGCGCAAAAGAAAAACAAGGTGACGGTTCAGGTCGGCAGCCCCGGTCCCAACGAAGTCCTGACCCAAAAAGCGCGACAATTGATTCGCGAGGGTAAAATCGGCCAAGTCACAATGGTGCGTGGCGCCGTGAACCGCAATACGGCATCCGGCGCATGGATCTACCCTATCCCGCCCGACGCCTCTCCCGCAACCGTCGATTGGGACCTCTTCCTGGGATCTGCGCCAAAACGCCCGTACAGCCCTGAACGCTTTTTCCGGTGGCGCTGCTACAAGGATTATTCCGGTGGCATGTCCACGGACCTGTACGTTCATACCTGCACAACCATCAACTACATCATGGGTGCTGGAATCCCGGAAAGCGTAATGGCCATGGGTGGCTTGTACCGGTGGAACCTCTCCCGCGACGTTCCGGATACAATCAATGCCTCTCTTCGCTACAAGGAGGGCTTCATGGTGAGTTTGAGCGGCACCTTCAACAACCAGTTCGGAGGATCCGGCGGACTGCGCTTTATGGGCACCGAAGGCACCTTGGCTTTCAGCGGCGGACTGCGCTTTATTCCCGAGCGGGTCAACGAAAGCAACGGCTGGATTGTGGACAGTTGGTCCGAAGATCTGGCCAAGGCATATTTCGAAGATCCAGACATACGAAATGAGGAGTTGCGCTCCACCCGAGCACCCAGTGTTGTGCCAGGTGAAGAGGTTTACCACGCTGAGGGGCAAAGCGGCATATTGGTGCACATACAGGAATTCTTCGACGGTGTCCGCAAGGGTAACACCACCAAAGAAGATGCAACCGTTGGCCACCGTGCTGCAGCCTGCGCCCACATGATAAATACAGCGCTTGAGGAGCAACGTACCGTCCATTGGGATGGTACTTCCCTGGCCGTCAAATGAACCGCAGAGAATTTGTCAGGAAGTCGCTGGCGATCGGGGCGCTAAGCTCACAGTGCCGGTGTGGTCAACGCACATGGATGAAACTGCAGCCGCAACCGAGCCTCTTAAGATTTCGGTGCTGCCTTTTGCCTTTCACGGGTTGCTCCGTGAGGGTAAGATGGGAATTTTCGGCTTTCTGGAATCATGCAAATACCGCTACGGGCTACACGTCGCCGACATCTGGAATGGCTTCTTCAAGTCCACCGAAGAAGAGTGGCTTCGAAAGGGGCGTGAAGAATTGGATGCACGCGAACTTGGCGTCGCGGACTTATGCGTAGATCAGGCACATGTGTGGGATGACAATCCAGACGTGCGTGAAAGGAATTACCAGAATGCGCTGGCGCATCTGAGAGCGACGCATATTCTGGGCGCTCCCTTTGTACGCATTGATGCGGGTGGCACCGGAGGTACTTGGACTGAAGAACAATTTGACTACATCGTCATGCGCTACCGTGAATACTGTGCCCATGCGCAGGAACACGGCTTCAAGGTTGGTGCCGAGAATCACTGGGGCCCGGAGAAGCACTGGTCAAACATCGAGAAGCTCTACAAGGCCGTGGACCATCCGGCTTTTGGACTTTCTTGCCATCTTGGGGCTTGGGCGGGGACGGAATGAAGAAGTGCGGGCCACCGACCGATATGCAGCCCGGTGGGTCTCACACACGCATATAGATTGGAGCATTTGCACCGCCCGCTCCTGACGGAGAAGCTGGCCAACCTTTGGCAAGTCGGTTACCAAGGCTACTACAGCGTCGAGCATCATACCGGCCGCGACGAATATACGGAGGTAGCCATCCAGTTGGCCTTGGTGTGGAGTAAGCTGGAAGAGTTTCGCAAACACGGCGTACCAGAGTAGCAAGACAAGCACGCCAGCGTAATGAGTCGTTGACGCGTCGAACTCTCACTGCTGGTGGTTGCAATCGGGCACACTCGCATTATGCGAAATAGCCGACGCAGCTGGTGCCGTTGCCCCGGCTGGGTGCAACTCGCGCAAGGCAACCATCAGCCCAGAGGCAGCCGGTTTTGCAGGCACATACAGATACCATCGCGCCTGTGCAAGGATCGCCCCGGAACAGCAAGAAGGCTTTGCGCCAATTGCGTCATGCCACCTGAATAGCACATACCTGCCAAACGGCCAAAAGAATTCGAAACCATCTTTTTGGATAATGGGCTGCAGCCTCTGTTTACTTACCGAACAGCAATGTTCTACGGGATCCGCAAAAAACATGATTGGAAGAACGATGCGGGCGATTTTTCACCATTCATGCAGCTCAAAGCACGTGGCCCGAGGGCAACAACTCGTTCTCGTAATAAAGCGGGATCGAGCATTTGATATTCTGTTTAACTGGTAATCCCCATTTTTGCGCTTCCGTGCTTCAGAACGAAATTTATCAGAGTGTTGCGTTCACTGTTCAATTGGCGATTGCCACAACGCGCAGACCGTAAAGAACATAGCCGGCCCCAGATAGAGCGTAGCGAATAGCAGCTTTCTCATCATGTGTGTAGAAGCGGACAATATTGGATTTAAAGCGATGTTACCAGTCCACCTGAATGCCGACCCTCATGGCGCGGCCAGCGGCAGGATACAGAAACACGGTTTCTGATCCAGCAGGATCGGGAAAGCCCGTCGTACTGTATTCCTGGTCTAATAGATTAAGTACCTCAAACATAAAAGTGGCACGCCCGGAGTCATACATCAACTTCAGGTCAGCAGTCGCCCAATCATCCAATGGCAGCGTATTTGCATCATCCAGCCAAACCTGACGTGCGCTGCGCACCGTTCCGGCCGCAGCCAGATTTTCTGCGAGCGGCATGCGAGCGGCCAGGCTGATGTACGTCCGAGGAATCGCTTTCACGGAGTTACCTTCGTAGGCCCCAGCCTGATATGTAACATTCTGCAAGGTGTAGTTGAAGAGCAGTGCAACCTGATCCTGCATATCCAGTTTGGCGCCCAACTCCACGCCCCGGTGGCGGCTTTCGGCAATGTTCTCGTATTGAAACGTTTCAAACTGGAAGTCCAGTTCATCGGTCATGTCCATTTGATAGACTGAAAGTGTGAGCTCAGCCGCAAGACTGTTCGGTACAATTATGGCCCGGTGGTAGAGTCCCGTTTCCACGCTTGTGCCACGCTGCGGCTTTAAATCCCCGTTGGAAATCGTCACGCCGAACGGCGGGAATGGTACAGGAATTTCACGCTGATCGTACAATTGATCCAGCGTGGGTGCCTTGAATGAACGGCTGATATTCGCATACCAGTTGCCGACGTGTTTCATGCTGCGTGCGTACGGTACGTTGAGACCAGCCTTGGGGCTGAAAGCCGTATGCGGCGCTTTGCGTTCGTCTGAACCATCTGGAAAGTGCTGGTCATTGATACGATCATAGCGCGCACCAAACGAAAGCCGCACTCGCCCGACCGGCATCAGGTCGTACTGGGCATAAGTCGCTACGGCTTTCCGCGCAGCCTCACCCTCTGTGCTAATCTCTAAGAACCCGGTGTACCCCGCAAATACCTGTGCAGCACCGGTTGCGACATTGTACCACGTGTTGTTCATGCTGCCCATGTGCGCATCTGCACCGACAGTAAGCCGATCCGGCACGACGGACCGCAGCACAGGTGTAACAATCTGCCCGTTTGCAAGCAGACGTGACGTACTGAGTTCACGCAGCTTTGCATCCGCAAAATCAACCCCCAGTGGCAGTGTGCGAGTTGCGTGTGCACGACGCACTGCACTAGCCAAGGAACCGGTGATTACCATCTCCGAAGCCACTTCGAAGCGTCCCCTCATAACCAAGCGCCAGATTCTCTCATCGCTACGGTCCAGCCTGAAATACACCGATTCCTGCGTGCGGGATTCACTGATCTGTTCCAGCGTCAGTGGCCCGGGTATGTCGTAGTTGCGCCAGTGACCATGCCCAGAGACCGTCAGGGTCGTTCTGTTATTCCGCACCAGATCAGCCGACAGCCCCCCACTGGCTGCAAGTCGTCTCGCATGGTCACGATAGCCTGACGTGTGGTCCAGATTGCCCAAAAATCCAATGGGCCGGTTCGCCCATATCCGCCGCAACGCAGCTTCGGCGCGGAGCGTGCCGTATGTGCCGCCCGCCACCGACAGGTTCGTGTACGGCTTCAGGTCATCGGCCGTAACAACGTTCACCACACCACCAATGGCCGCATCGCCATAGAGGGAAGAGGCACCGCCACGCAGAATTTCCACGGACTGCACAGCCGCCAAGGGAATCTGATTCCAGTTGACCAGTCC
Organism: Rhodothermales bacterium; assembly: GCA_012271205.1. Classification (GTDB taxonomy): domain Bacteria; phylum Bacteroidota; class Rhodothermia; order Rhodothermales; family Bin80; genus JAAXGT01. Next base: position 28,250 of record JAAXGT010000206.1, on the reverse strand, counting down.
CGTTTCCAAGACGTTGATGGGTTGTCCATTGAGCATAACTACGACATATTCAGCCTCGCCGCCTCCGTAAAAACCGCGCATTACCGGCTGCGGATCATATCCCAAACCATCCAGATGGAGAAGTGCAAAGCCCGGGGTCATACGCAGCACATCTGCAAGTCCCGTGATCCCGGCCATAGGGCGAAGCTCGTCGGCGTGGACCACACTTACAACTGCAGTTGCCTTTGTTCGAATCGTGGTGGAGCGATCTGCGGTCACGACCAGTTCATCCAGCGTGACGGCCTCCAAGGTGGTATCAGGCGCGGCTTCCTGCGCCTTGGCAAAGGCCACAACACCACAAAGCACGAGAATACNNATCCAGAATCCATGATCGCGATACCGCGAACCAGTGTTGTGTTATTCAAATTCGTTTACTATTTGAATGGGGTTAGAGCCTACATGCCTTGAGGACGTCCGCTTACCCCGCTGGTTCTTTCCGGAAGACGATCGCGCCCAATTACGCACATTTGTCCAATCCACCTCCCAACTTCACGGCTTGGTGCAGCAGGCCCGTATCGTGCTGGCCTGCGCCGAAGGGCTATCCAATGTGGTGGTGGCTGAACGCCTAGGAGTCTGCGGCGCAGACTCCTAGGGCGAATACACCGCGAAGGCGGCGGACGCGCGTGGTGCCGTGCGGCCTCGCGTCCGGGGCGGGGGATGCCGGATTATTTCTGGGACTCTGAGATCTGGTCGCTGTTGCACGAGGGCTGGAGTCCAGAGTAGATTGCGAGCCGGCGCCGGGTGTGGGCCTGCGACTTTGATGTGTCCGCCCGATGGATCTACATGAAAATCGCGGAAGATCGCGCCGCGGGTGGTACGCTATACAAGTACTTGCGTCACAAGGGCCAGAAGCAGCGGCACCGCAAGGACGCGGGTATCGGCCAGATCCCGAACCCCGTCGGGATCGCGGCACGCTCGCCGGTGGTGGGCGCGAAATCGCGTGTGGGCGATTGGGAGGTCGATCTGATTGTGGCAAAGACCACCAGGGGTATCTGCTTACGCTGGTGGAACGCAAAACCAAGTGGGCGCTGATGTGCAACTGGCCGACAAGCACAGCGTATGGCTGCCTGCCTTCTGATTGAGCTGAATTCCGCAGTCCGGCTCGGGAATAAACTCTCCACTTGTATCGTAATGCTGCTCGCTTGCCTGAGGCCCGCTGTGCCCACCAAAGCTTCGGCACCGATGCATCTAAACGCTGACCAATTACAGCTCGCCTTTCAGACCTTCTGCGGTCTTTCGATTGAATTTGCAGGGCTCTGTACAGGATTGTACGCAGGAGTGCTGATTGCACAACAGATCGCTGCGATGGTGCGCGCCGCATGGACCTCAATGGCCCGCTGTGTGAAGCAGCCGAGCTTGCATGTGCACTTGGCCGCAGGGCTCCTTCTGGCTGCAAACGCAGGACTCGCGCGTGCGCAGCAACAGTCGCAATTGCCGGAAGCCTCGCGCCAATATGTGGTAGCCTATGACCCGCTAACGCAATTCCGGACAGAGCGTGTGCCGGACGGACGCATGGACATGGACCTAGGCATCCTGCGCGCTGCTTACCGGCTCTCACCCCAAATGGACCCGCAAGCAACGCCCGAAGCCACGGCCCGCACCTGGCTTGAACTCGAAGGCACACGTTTTGGAATCAATTCAACACAAAACCTCGAACTCACTCGGGATGCAGGCACCCAAGGCGTGCGTCATTTGACTTTTCAGCAAACGATGGCCGGAATTAGGGTATACGGACGGTTCGTCCAAGTGAGCCTCGGCACCAACGGGCTACCGGTCATGGCCCAGAGCGGATACGCTCCACATCTGGACGAAGCCCAAGCGATCCGTTCGGATCCCGCGATCAAGGGCGACCAGGCCGAGGCTTTGGCCAGCTATGCAGTTTCCACACAGGGAGCACAGACGAGCCGTGCAGAACTGCTTGTCTATCCCGAAGAAGCTCCACGCCTTGCGTGGCGAATTATTGCCATCCCGGATGACTATGCGGGCGAATGGGAAGTGCTGCTGGACGCAAATACCGGCCAAATCATACATCTGATAGACCTGCAAATACGGGCACGCCCACTATCCGCCCCAGATTCGACGGGGCATGCGGCGAAAGCACGTGCCTCAGGCTGACCGCTCCAAACTGGCAGCTGATATTATTGCATTTCTGCGGCGAGGGCTTCGCGCACGGCCTCCAAGTTGGCCTTCACTTCCAAAATACCCTCGACTTCGCGGTCTTTCGGTCCATGTTCAATGCCGCAGAAACCGCTGTACCCGGCGGCAAGAACAATGCCCATCATGCGCTTGTAGTCCAACGGACTCGAATTGCCGTTGTCGTCAAACACCATGGGCTTTACGCTCACACCCGTGGCATAGGGCATGAGTTCTTCCACACCGCGATACGAATCGTAGGTCTCGTTCTCGTTGATCCGGAAGTTGCCAAAGTCCGGCAACGTCCCGGCTCGCGGATGGTCGGCCATCTTGATAGTGTCGCGGAGCCATTTGCCATTGCTGGAAAATCCGCCGTGGTTTTCGATGATCACGTGCAGACCGTGCTCGTCTCCAAACTCGCACAGCTGATGCATGCCGTCAGCCACCAGCTTCATCTGCTCGTCGTAACTGCCCTCGCTGTAACCGTTGACACGAATCGAGTGGCAGCCCAAGTACTTGGCGGCAGTTACCCACTTGAAGTGACGCTCAACGGATTCGCGCCGCAGCTTGGTATCCGGATCACCCAGCCTCCCCTCCCGGTCACACATTATCAGGATACTGGCTACACCGTTATCCTTGGCACGCTTCCTCATTTCCGCGAGATACGTGCTGTCCTCGGCTTTGTCCATAAAGAACTGGTTAACATATTCGATGCCGTAGATCCCGTTGTCGGCCGCAATCTCGGCAAACTCCAGATTGTCAATCTTGCCAGCGAAAATCGAGCGGAACAAGGACCACTGGGCAAGTGAAATCTTGAAGAGCTCATCCCGATCCGCCCAGGCGACACGGGTCACAAATGGCAGAGAAGCGGCTGCCATGGCACTGGTCTTCAAGAAAGTGCGACGAGTCTGCATCATGAGTTTAATGCGCTGAATGTTGTAGTTGTATCCCAAAATGTTCTCCGCGGCATCACTGACGGCAATGAAGGAATCAGGCCGCGAATCTGCGTTAAAGTACTGCAAGACACGATGCGTATGCCAAGAATGTCTGCTTGCAATCAGTTTAGCGCAGGGCCATCAATGCGCGGATACGCTTTTCCGTGGGCGGATGCGTACTGAAAAATGACAAAACACCCCGTCCCGAGAACGGCTTTACAATGAACATATGCGCGGTCGCCGGACTTGCGTCCATCGGCTTGCGCGCGATTGCAGATTCTATTTTCTGCAGTGCCCGCACCAGTCCGTTTGGACTGCCGACAATCTCTACGGCGCCACGGTCCGCAGCATATTCGCGTGATCTGGAGATCGCCGATTGAATAAGCAGCGCTGCAATCGGGGCCACAATGGCCATCACCAAGATCGTAACGATGTTGTCACGCCTATCTCCGCCACCAAAGATTGCAGCGAATTGCGCCATACGCGCCAAAAACATGATCGCCGTAGCTATGGTCGCCGCTACTGAACTGATCAGGATGTCCCAATGCCGGATGTGTGCCAATTCATGCGCTATCACACCTTCGAGCTCCGATTGGTCAAGGCTTCTCAACAGCCCTTCCGTCACGGCCACGGCCGAATTTTGGGGACTGCGTCCGGTGGCGAACGCATTCGGGGCGTCCTTGGGGATCACATAGACGCGCGGCATAGGAAGATCAGCATGCTGTGCCAGGCGGGCCGTAATCTGGTACAGCGGATGCTCAGGGCCCACAGGCTGAGCACGGTACAGTCGCAGTACAACCTTGTCGGAGGCCCAGTACGCAAAAAGGTTGAACGTCAGGGCAATGACAAACGCAAGTATCGCCCCGCCTTCGCCGCCAACCGCCCCGCCAACGATAATCAGCAGCAAACTGAGTAGCACCAGAAATACAAATGTCTTGAATGCGTTGGCCATTAAGTGGATGATCTATGTGGGCTACTGTATGACGCCTGCACCTTCAAAACGGATCCAGTCAAGCTCCAGAAAAGTCTTTTCTGCCTCGGCTTCAAACGACAGCACGAGCGTGGTTGGACCCTCTACTTCGGGCAGCGGCACGCTTATCTCACGCCAGTTGTCATACGCATCCTTGGCCAAGAGATTCATGCCTGACGCATCGGCCGGCACCCCGGCTTTATAATCGGCTTGGCGCGGCGTAACCGGCACACCGGATTCCGGCCCCAGATCCACCGTCACCAGATGTGCTCCGCCACCATCTGCCTGTATGTGCACACGTCCCATTGCCGTGGCTCTGAAGCGCAGCGTAAGCTGGTCAATGCCATGCAGGTTTACCGGGGCATATAACAGTGAGGAGCCGTGCTCCACCGGCATCACACTCAGCGCAGTCCCGCCCCAGTGTTCGCTGGCCGGGCGTGCGGAATACGTCGTGCGCGTGGTTGCCACGCTGGCTGCGATGTGCTCGGCTTCTTTGAGGCGTGGCTGGAGCTTGACACGAACACAATCCGCATCAAGGCAGGCTTCCACAAGTGCAAAACGATCCACGTAGTGAACATCCGGCTTGTGGGTATAGGCCCTGGATATGGTGAACGTGCCTTTCAGCCCGGATAATGACTCGAGCGGAATGGGCGACGTATCAAAACCGGTGTAGGTTCGGACCGACACCTGATCCGCCACAGCTTGATCCATGACGTCCACACGGAAGGCTACGGGCGCATCAAAATCAAAAATCCCTCCCTCTGGTGGCCACGTAATCTGCACGTCGGATGAGTGTTGCGCTACGGTCTCCACGGGTGCAGGTGGCGCGTGAGGACCGTAATAGTCTAAGCGCACCAGCTGTGCGTTTTGATTGCTGCCCCAGAATTCGTCGCCCCACTCCAGAATATAGAGGCGGCCACGCGGCCCTACCTCAATATCCATCGGGCTTATGTAGTCCTTACCCACAAGAAATGGATCAATCTTGAGCACGCTTCCGTCCCGGTCCACTGTAACCACCTGTACCCAGTTTCGCATCCACTCATAAATCATGACCTTGTTGTCATAGTAACGCGGCAATGCCGTTTCCAGCACAGTCAATTCATCATAGTGGAATATCGGGCCAGCCATGGGATTGAGTCCGCCGGCCCCCAGCTCCGGGTATTGCTCACTTGTGCCGTAATAATATCTGATCCAGGCCGGGTGCGCAGCGGGAAGCTCATGCACCCCCGTATTGTAGGGAGAATTGTTCAGTGGTGCAGCAGCATCCGGCTCGACATACTCCTGCTCCGCCAAGTGGTATAAAGGGTACGCATCGTTGTAGCCCGTAAACAGTGGCCAGCCATAGAATCCGGGACCCTGCGCCTGATTGAACTCATCCCAGCCTCCGTCAAGGCCCGGACCTACATCCCCCCAGTAGACCCAGCCGGTGGAATCATCAATTGCTATCCGGAATGGATTCCGGTGACCCATGGACCAGATTTCGCCCCGGTGCAGATCACCGGCTTCAAACAGGTTTCCCTCCGGAATGGAATACGTCCCGTCCGGCTCGGGCCTAATCCGCAGAATCTTACCCCGCAAGTCATTCGTGTTGGCGCTTGTTCGTCCCTGGTCTGCCATACGCCGGTAGTCGGGATTTTCATGATCCCGGTTACCTCCGGAATTGTCGCCTGTGGACAGGTACAGGAGACCGTCCTTGTCGAATTGGACGGAGCCACCAGAATGGCAGCATTGCACGCGCTGCACGGGGATTTCCAGCATGGCAATCTCGCTGTCCATGTCGATCATGTGCCCGTCGTAGACAAAGCGCGAAAGCCGGTTCACCTTGGGGCCATTTTTGACCGGCGAGTAATAGATATATAGCCAGCTGTTCTGGTCAAAGTTGGGGTCCAGTGCCAGCCCCAAAAGGCCATCTTCTATGTCCTTCTCCACAGGCAGCCAGCCAATCACGCGCATTTGATTCGTTTCCGGCTCCCAGATTTTGATAGCTCCAGCCCACTCGACTATAAACACGCGCCCATCGGTCGCAATGTCGATCTCCATGGGATCGGTGAGTTCCGAAGTCAACAGGACTTCCTGGTAAGCGCTCGCGAGCGTTGCGGTGACATCACCCACCTGTGCGCCTGCGGCCCACTCTATGCCGCCCAGCACATGCATCAGAAACTGTGGATCGCTGTAGCTCTGAACTGTGTGCCCCATCCCCGTATACCAACTCCGCCCACCGTCGTACAAATGCGCCCACGCAATCGGATGGTCATGCCCCATAGCCCCGCCTTCGTACGAGGCCTCATCGACTACGGCAAGGACGTGTACGTTAGCCCGCGGATTCACCGAATAATTGTACCATTCGTCGGTGCGGTTCCAGCGCAACGGCAGTGGGCTTGTAGACGGATGCTGACGATCGATCACAATCACATCGGCTGCGTGCACGCCTTCAGGATGGTTCTCGAAAAAGGCTCCAACGAGGCCCCCGTACCATTCCCACTCATACTCGGTGGCGGCCGCACCATGAATCCCCACAAATCCCCCACCTGCCTTTATGTACGCTTCCAATGCAGCTTCTTGTGCCGTGTCCAGAACATCACCCGACGTGTTAAGAAACACTACAGCCGCGAAGCGCTGCAGCGAGTCTACGGTGAAGTAGCCCGCGTCCTCCGTCGTTACAACACCAAAGTCTTGCGTTTTGCCCAGCGATTTGACTGCGGCTATGCCGGGCTCTATGGATGCGTGGCGATACCCTCCAGTCCCGGAAAATAGCAGCACTTCGTAGCGCGGCCCACTTTCCAAATCCATGCGGGCCGGAGCTGCACAGCCTGCTGCAACCAGCAGCACTGTGCACAACAATAAGCATGGGCGCATTTCTAATCGAGGCGCTTCACGCGAATGTTGCGATACCACACGGGTTGGCCATGATCCTGCAGGCCGATGTGTCCTTCACGCGCAAACGCGGTCCCAGGCGTAGGGAACTTGTTCCATGAGCCATCGGGATTCTTGTGAGACATGCGCCAGCGTGCGATATCCATATCCACCACACGCTCCCCGTTCAACATGACCTGTATGCGACCGCCGCGGCACATAAGCTGGTACGTGTTCCATTCGCCCGGCGGATTGATGGCATTCTCACTTGGCGCCTGCAAATCGTAGACAGCTCCGGCCGTACGTGTGCGTGACGTAAACGGCTGCCCGTACGAGTTGGCAACCTGGACCTCGAGGCCGGTGTAGACCGGATCCATAATGTCGTCCGTGCGGAAGAACACGCCACTGTTTGTACCCTCAATGACTTTGAACTCCAGCTCCAGTATAAAATCACCGTAGCGCTCCTCAGTCCACAAGTAGTCCAGATTGTGTTCCTGTCCGTCCGGATTTTCGCGTTTCACAGTGAGTTCCCCATCTTCCACAACGAACTTATTGTTCTGACCCGTTAACCAGCCTGACAGATCGACGCCGTTGAAAAGCGTCTCCCAACCCTCCGGATTCATTGCCGGATCGCCACTTGCGATCGGCTCTTCCAGCTCGCGGATCCAAATATTGCGGAACTGGATGTTACTGCTCGTGGGATCTAACTCCCCGGTTTCGGAATCCATCCCGCCGTGGTGCTGCAGCGCGATCGGACCCCGCTCAGGCAGTCCCGGGATTTCCGCATTCTCGATCACCTGTTGACCGTTCAGCATAACCCAAATGCGATTGCCGATCAGCGTGATGTCCATGGAATTCCACTCACCGATCGGGTTGTCCGCCCGCATGATGGGGACAGCCCCCGCGCGCTGCTCGGGTGTGGCATTGGGATCGGTGCGAACACCCCAGAGCTCGCCGGAGCCCACACCCCAGTTCCAGATGTTTACCTGCTGCGTCGTCCCACGCAAAAAGATGCCCGAATCCGAATTGGGAGTCGGTATAGTTACTGTGTTGCCGTCATCGTCGGTTTCATAAGATCCGTCCGGCAAAATCGTGGGCATATCAAACATGCCGCTAGCCCCTTTGAAGCGCCAATCCACATGCAGCTGGAAATCCCCGAATTCCTGCTCGGTCCACAGATGCTTTTCCTCGGCCTCGGACAACGCATCATAATCGATCATGTAGTCCATCACCTTCCAGTGCCCGCCATCGCCTTCCGGAATCTTCCATCCGGCAAAGTCCTTGCCGTTAAAAAGCGTGCGGTAGCGGGGCCACTCACGCCACGTGGGATACGTGTAGTAGGGCGGAAGTGCGTTGGCATACTTAGGCTTTGGCGGCCTGCCGTTGTTGTAAAACACATACAGGCCTGTCTTGCCCGCCAGTATGACGTCCTGATCGCCATCCTTGTCCATGTCCTTCACATTGATCTTCATACCGACCCCGACCACATTGTTGGGGGGCGGGCTTACCCCCCCTTCATCAGGGTAGAACGGGGCATGGTTGTAAGACAGTATGTGACGCTCAAACTCCCCACCTTTAATGTCATACCAGAACACAAACGACGGATCGCCCACACCGACATCACCACCATAGTGGGCAAAAAGCCGCTTGCCGGCAATAAGATCGTCCTTGCCGTCACCGTTGAGATCGCCCAGCGCCAGCGTGTGAAACACACTGTGGTCGGTCTCAATCCAGTGGCGCTCGAATGAGCGATTGCCGGCATCATCCACTGACTGCTCATACCACGCCAGACCGTACGCGTGGGCACTACCGATGATAACGTCATTGAGACCATCCTCGTTTACGTCGTACACCAGATCCGGATGGGCCGTTGCGATGGCATTTTCGGATAACGCGCTTCTAAAATCCCAATCCGCATGGAAGGGCCATGGACCGCGCGGATCATCCGGCTGCGCGTACCAGCCCTGGCCAGTAATAATGTCCGGACGCCCGTCCATATTCAGATCGCCCAGGCCGTTACCATGCGTATCACCATCCGTGCCGACAATGTGTTCGACCCAGTACGGCGGCTCGTTAATGTGTTCCAGCCACGTCATCCCCTGCCCCTCGACGAGACTCCAGTGATTTACCAGAATATCCTCGTCACCATCGCCGTCAATATCCCCGTGTATCACGCCTTCCATGTTGAAGGCCTGGTGGATCTTGTGCGATTCCCATTGCCGGCCTGGTTCAAGTGGCTTGCCGGGGTTCTTGTACCAGTAGGCGCCTTTCATGAACATCCAGCCACTGCTTACCACGTCCTCCCAGCCATCAAAGTCCACATCCAGCGCGAACTCGCTGTTACTTTCGGTTTCGGGACCGTTGGTCTCCGCACCTGGTCGGAAGTTTTCGTGCTTGATCCAAAGCGGAGCTTCGTACCAGTTGCGCCCGGCGGCGATGTCCATATCACCATCGTTGTCAAAGTCGGCCACCGACGCGGTTTCGGAGAATGGTCCGAACCAGTAGCTGTTCTGTAGCGGATCGTGTACCGGCCCGTCAATCTTGACAGGAATGAAGATGATTTCCTGTGCCTGCGCGGGGACAGCCACAAGAAGCCCCAATAGCAGCGCCGCCATTAAGTGTTTGTTGCAAGTCATGGGTAGCCTGGTATGTTTTGGCAATTAGCGTAGCCATGCTTTCTTGACGTCCGGATCGCCCGCACGTGTCAGGTGCTCCATTTGATCCTTGGAAAGCATGACATTAAGGGCCGCGATATTCTCTTCCACCTGCGCTTTCTGACTGCCTCCAATTATCGGAAGTACGGGCGGATCGCTTTGGCGCATCCACGCAATAATCACCTGATTCGGCGTCGCTCCGATTTCCGCTGCTACCGACTTCAAGGCCTCCATACGCTCGTCGGCTTCGGGCCCGGCAAATTGTGCAGGGACCGGGCGATCAGCCCGGGTATAGGCCCCCTGCAAGAGAATGGAGTACCCGATCAGCGTCAAACCGTGGTGAGCGCAGTACCGCTTCATGTCTTCATTGAGCCAGATTTGCGGTCCAAAGTCCGCGCCATGTCTCGGCCGGAAGTACGTATAGCGCTGCTCCACTACGCCGTACGGCGTAAACCCTTTGAGAGAGGCCAGCCTGTTTGCCTCCGCCACGCGCCAAATCCACAGGTTGCTTGCTCCCAGCGTGCGCACCTTCCCAGCCTGAAGCAGCCGGTGAAACGCCTCCATTGTCTCTTCCAGGGGCGTGTCGAAGTCATCGCGATGCGCGTAGTAGACGTCGATGTAGTCGGTCTGCAGACGCGTCAGGCTTTTTTCGCACTCGCGTTCGATTTCACGCGCATTCAGGCCTCCGTCACTGCCCGGATAATCGAAACCAAGCTTGGTGGAAATCACCATGCGCTGACGGTTGCCGCGCGCGGCCATCCAGTGTCCAATCGTGGACTCACTCTCGCCACCCACACAGCCGGGGTACCAACTTGCGTAAAAGTTGCCCGTGTCGATAAACGTACCGCCGTGATCAGCAAACAAGTCCAGCAACCCGTGCGAACGGGCCTCATCAATGCGGCTGCCAATCAGGTCCGTTCCGTAACAGAGGGCACTCACTTCGACAGACGAGTGCCCGAGTCTGACTTTATCCATAAGGCTATTCCATGAATGTGACCATGGCCGCGCCACCAATCATGAGCACGACCCCGATAATCTTGAACAGGCTGATGGGCTCTACCGGAGAGCCCAGCCACCCAAAATGCGAAAGCACCATGGCTGTGACAACCTGTCCGGCGAGGAGCGAAATGAATAATCCGCCCGCGCCGACCTTTGGAATGAGCGCCGCGATGGCAAAAACCAACAATGCGCCCATCATGCCGGCGGTTAGAAGCAGCGGATTGATATCTTTTATCCGGCTCAGCACGTCCGGCTCCCAGGCGGTAAAACCTACGATGACGGCCGTAACTGCACCAATACACCAGAAGAGCGCGTTGGCCACGCGCGCATTGGCCATGGCCACACCAACGCGGCCATTCATGGCCAGATGCACGGCAAGGATAACACCGAGAAACAACGTGAGAGCGAAAAATTGTGCTTTCATAGCGAAATACCTGTCGTATGGTTGGGAATCAGAGTTCGACCCATCGCTCTTCGCGATGGCTCTTCAGTATGGCATCGCATACAGCGATTTCGTATGCCCCGTCGGCAAATGTTGGATAGCGCGCATGCGACGGCGGTGCTCCGGAGTTTATGTCCTCGTAGAATGCGCGAAAGCACTGCTTAAAGGTATCAGGGAAGCCCTCATTATGTCCGCCCGGGTAGTTCGCAAACCCACCCGCGAGTTCACCCATCAATGAGGGATCCCGGGTAAGCACTTCATTGGGGCTGGCACGGTGTCCCAAAAAGAGTTCGTTCGGACGTTCACTGTTCCAAGACAATGCACCCTGCTCCGCGGCAATTTCGTACGTGCACATGTTTTTGCGCCCGGCTGTGACTTGTGAGACCCACAGCACGGCCCGTGCACCGCCTTCCAATCGCAAAATGACACAGCCGCAGTCCTCCGTTTCGATGGCAACGTCTTCCAACTGCTGACCTTCCACGCTGGCAAACGTAGCCACTTCCCCCGTGGGTCGCCGCCGCACCGGGTGCACAATACTCAGATCCGCGAAAACAGACTGAACGCGCAGTCCCGTAATGGAGAGCACCAGATCCATCCAGTGCGTGCCGATATCAGATACGGCGCGAAGCGCGCCGCCTTCACCGCTTAGGACGCGCCAGTTATAGTCCGTATCATGCAAGAGCCAGTCCTGGACGTAGCGGCCGACCATGCTGTAAACGCGGCCCAGCTGGCGCACCCGGGTGCGTGCTTCCAGATTCAGCGGGTAAAATCGGATGTTGTAACACACACCGGCGTGCAGACCCGTTTTATTTGCGATGGCAACCAGCTCGTCGGCCTCTTTCGCATTCATGGCCAGCGGTTTCTCGCACATGACGTGCTTACCGGCATGCAGCGCGCGTTTCGCCAAGTCGTAGTGCAACACATTCGGTACAGCCAAGTGTACCGCCTGTACGGCCTCATCGGCCAGTATTTCCTCAAATGATGCATACCCGCGTGGCAACCCGAGCCGGCGACTCGCGGCTTGTGATTTCTCCGGGCGACTGCCCAGAATCCCCGTAATATGGACGCTCATCCGCTGCAGGGCCTCCACGTGAACCGGGCCGATAAACCCGGTACCCGCTACGGCAACACCAATATCTCTCATGCGGTGCTCAATTATCGTCCGAAGTTGCGAACGCGTTCACGATTGGTTCTGAGAGCTTCAAGCGGCGGATGCGATTCCTCCTCGTATTCGACCACGTAGTACTCGACACCGCCCACACTCTCGCTCAGATCAAATATTTCCGCCCAAGCAAGGCTGTCATCCCCAATAAATGGAGCGAACGGATGCTCGGCCTCAACGGTATAGGGCTTGACATGTATTGACTTGATGCGCCCCGGATCATTGCGTATCACCTGCAGCAAATCGGCTCCTCCGTTCTTCGCATTGCCGGTGTCAAGTTGCAGGATCACATCCTCCGGTGTGTTATCCGCCAGAATGTCCCAGACGGTCTGACCATCGACAAGTTGATTAAAGCTGTAAGCGTGGCAGTGGTAGCCGGTGCTCATACCGTGCGGCCGCAAAGCCTCCTGAATGCGTGTCAAATCCTCGGCGGTCCTCATCACAGCTTCCATCGGGCTTCGGCGGTCTTCGCCAATCGCCGGAACAATGAGACGAGTATTGCCGAGTTCTCCATGGAAGTCTATGGAGCGTTGCAACTCGTCGCCAAGCAGCTGGCCCATGCCCACATGTGCGCCGGCCACCTCCAGGCCGTGCCCGTCGAGGAGCTTGCGCAGATCTTCCGCACTGTAATCGTAGTAGCCAGCGAACTCCACGCCATCGTACCCCAGCGTGGCAACCTGCGCCAGTGTGCCCTCAAAATCCTCTTCCAGCAGATGCCGGAAGCAGTAAAGCTGGACTCCGACCGGAACCGCAGGCGCATCATCCGCCACTTCGCTGCTCTCCGATCCCGTGGCCGCTTCATCAGCACCTCGGGCGCAACCACCCAGCAGCAGGGCGGAACCGGCTGTTACCTTGAAAAAATCACGTCTCGTAAACGAACGCCTGTTTATGCTCTTCATCGATGTAACAGTTTTTCGAGTAAGTGGGCTATGAAAGTAATCAATATTTGAATTAGGCAAAACGCAGTGGCCACTGGTATCGCTTCCAATGCTTCAGTCCACGATCCTCACGCATGCAGGACTGGGAATAGGCATCATTTGCACGGGTTTGGATAGCAGACCCGTAGCCGCATCTATCCGATAGACCACGAGCGAATCGGAGTCCTGATTGGCCGCAATCAACCAATTCCCGGAGGCGTCCATCGCAAAGTTTCGCGGCGTCAAGCCGTGCGTAGACACCCAGGCAGGCTCGGTCAAGTGCCCTGTTTCCGCATTGATCAGCAGTCTTACAATGCTGCCCGGCCCCCTCAGCGAAGCATAAAGGAAGCGTCCCGAGATGTGCACGTGGATGTCTGCACCTGAGCGTGGCCCCTCGTATTCTTCCGGCAGCGCCGACAAGGTTTGCATCGCGCACAGCCGGCCCGCTTCAAACGCAAACGCGGTGATGGTGGAATCCAGTTCGTTCATGAGATACGCACGGCTGCGTGGCGCATCAAATGCCAAGTGGCGCGGTCCCGCGCCCGGCTGCACACGGGCGGGAGTGCCGCTCGGCGTCAACATGCCCGTGCGTGAATCAAAGGCGTACACCACAACCTTGTCCACCCCCAGATCTGGCACCAGAAGGTATTTGCCACCAGGATCAGGCACAATGGCATGCGGATGTGGCGCTTCCTGTCGCGCCGCATTCGGACCGGATCCCGAGTGTTCAACATGGGCGGTGACGGGTCCCAGGCTGCCGTCACGTTGCAAGGCGACCACCGTCACGGAGCCACCCATGTAATTTGCCACGAGCGCATGCCCGTGGAGCAGGCTTACGTAGCAAGGCGCCGGGCCGGGAATTGCTTGGTGATTCAGTGCTTCAGGAAAATGCGAATCCGGATCTATGGCAAACGCCTGAAGTGCCCCGTGCGCCTCTCCCTCGAAGGCCATGACCTCGCTGACCGCGTACAGCCGGTGCGCCGCGGCATCCACGGTCAGAAACGAAGGATTGGACAGGCTGCGCACAACACCCAGCGGATGCAGCTGCCCCTCTTCCAGAGCGTAGACGTAAATGCCTTTGCCACGCCCGTTGACGTGGTCCAATCGTTCAGTGTAGGTGCCCGCGTATACAATCGCCATTACGTCTCTTCCGGGCGTTGGCCAACGGTGACACCAGACAGATATTCAAGTGCCTTGACGAGGGCGTGATTGCCTTCGTGGCCCAGTCCACGCTCCTGCAGCGTACGGTAATGCTGGAAGATTTGGCTGGTCACGGGCAGGGGTACCCCCAGTGCGTCCGCCGCTTCAAGGACCAAGCGCAAATCCTTCTGCTGAAGGTCAATGGTAAAACCAGGTCGAAAATCACGCACAATGGCCTGCGAGCCGCGATTGCTCAACATCCAGCTTCCGGCGGCGCCATGCTCTACAGCCGCAAGCGTTTTGGCAAGATCCAGCCCGCCCTGTTGAGCAAACACCAGCGCCTCGCTAACCGCCTGCATAGTACCTGTAACCAAGATCTGGTTTACTAATTTGACCATTTGGCCCGCACCCGTACCCCCCACGTGTGTGATGCGGCTTCCGATGGCTTTCAGCGCCGGCATTGCGCGGGCCACATCCCGCTCTGCGCCGCCCACCATGATACTGAGTGTGCCCTTGGCAGCGCCTTCACTGCCCCCGCTGATGGGCGCATCTAGCATAGCCAAGCCGATCCGCTCAAGTTTTTCCGCGATAGTGCGCGTGGCTTGCGGGCTAATCGTGCTGGTATCTACTATCAGCGTGCCCGGGCGTGCACCTTTCGCGGCTCCCTGCGGGCCAAGCAGCACTTCTTCTACATCGACGGTGTCGCTAACACAGGTGATGACGATGTCCGCATGCGCGGCAACGTCGGCCGGATTTGCCCGCGCCACGGCACCCGCGTCAACCAACGGCTTCATGCGGGTCTGCGTGCGGTTCCAAACGTGGACCGAAAAGTTGGCCTTGAGCAAGTTTTGGGCCATGCCACCGCCCATGATGCCCAGTCCGATAAAGCCGATCGTCTCCTTCATAGCCAAGGAATCATTTTGAAAAGCGCGGCGCGCAGCAAAAGTAAGCAGGTCCGGGCTGCGCAAGATAATAATGCATGGCCCAACTCGTGGACTCAGCTTCCTGGCCTCTGCGCGGGGCCCAGCTATGTAGATTCATGGTCCTTGAGCAAACAGCCCCGGAGGTGCATCGCGTTTGAGTTTGAAGAGACGTTCACCCGCCTTTTCCACAAACAGCACTCTGTCCGACGTGCGGCTACGCCATGCATCCAAGTCAATCGTGGTCAAACTGCGATACCTGAGCCCCATGCGCTCGCATCGTTCTCGCGACACCTGACTGGCCAAGGTCAACGTGATTCGAGGAGTTTCCACGCCGTGCCTGTAGGTGGCTTGGCCGCGCACGTGCGACGCGTGGGCCAAAACCGCCCAAGGGAAGTCTTTGAACCGGTCCCACTGCTCCTGGAAATACGCACACCCGTGGTACCCGATCTTGTCGAGAATCTGGCCATGCACATAGGATAGCTCACTTATGTGCGGGGCATACAGGATGAGTTCGCCACCGTCCTCCATCACGGGTTCCAGTTTATACATTCCCTTGGCTCCAGTCCACAGGTCATCGTACATGGGAGGAATAACGGCGAGCGCCGCCCGGTACGGCTCGTCCACCCAAGTGATGTGCAGGCAAGCGGATAACGCGGCTGCCTCAGACCAAGCCGCCTCAGGCGTGCCTACGTATAGCCCGGCCAGTTTTTCTTCGCGTACGACCATAGCGGCACAGAGCCTCTCGCGCGGAATCAGCTGAGCTGCACGATCGATGATGGCCCTGACGGGCGTATTGAAAGTGCCGATAATCGCATAGCTGGTCAGCATGGCTCCGACCCAGTGCGTGAGATCTATTACTTCGGAGCCGCTGATACCTGGGAAGAAATACTTGTTGCCCCCCGAAAAACCGACAACCTCATGGGGATAGACTGGCCCGCACACCAACAGCACATCATAATCCAGCACCATGCGGTTAATGGTGACAGGCAGCGACTGCCGCACATGTCCATCGCTCAGCGTGGCCATTTCGTCTGCGTCAATGGTCCGGAGCGTGATGAGTGCCTGAGGATCGTTCCACCGATGGTTGTGGAGGCCAATGTGGGCGTAACGTGTACGACGTTCTTCGGGTGAAATGCCGACCAAGCGTAGTAACGCTTGGTCACTCATGACGGGATGCGTGCCCAGCGCGACCAGAAAGTCCAGCGCGGTGACGTGCCCCTCCAAGAGCTTGCACAGCAGGCCAAAAAAAAGCGGCACAGGTGCGGTGCGCGTGGCATCGGGAATGATGACCAGCACGCGCCGTCCCGCACATTCCAACATCAGACCGGCCTCGAGTATGCCTGCAACCTCCGCTTCTGAGAGCGTCGCGTCCGCATGTCCGATGCCGATTGCCATATGCGTGTTGGCTGGGGCCGCCCTTGCATTGCATTTCTTGGCTGCCCCGTTTTACCATTTACAATTACAACTTACCCCGTAATCCTATGCTCTGTTGCCATGCTCGGTCTGTCAGCCGAGTGGCCCGGCTCGCCAGTTTATTATGGCTTACTTCGCTCGGCGGATGTGTCCGCAACGATGCACCACCCAATATTGTTGTCATTCTGGCAGATGACTTGGGGTATTCGGACATCGGCGCTTATGGGGGCGAAATCCACACGCCAAACCTGGATTCGCTCGCTTATGGCGGTGTCCGTTTCCGGCAATTCTATAACGCCGGGCGTTGCTGCCCGACCCGAGCCGCTCTCCTCACAGGCCGTTACCCGCACGCGGTGGGCATGGGTCGCATGGTAAGTGCGCTGAATTCCTCGCCGGAATCCGGTCCGTACCAGGGATACCTCAGCGAACAAGCCGAAACTCTCGCCGAAATGCTCCGAACAGCCGGCTACAAAACGTACATGTCCGGCAAGTGGCACGTCGGCGAAAAACCCGAACACTGGCCACGCCAGCGCGGATTTGACCGGTATTTCGGGCTCATTAGTGGCGCTAGCAGCTACTTCGAAATTATTCGAGATCAGCCGCGCGTGCGTCAGATGGCACTGGATGATGAGCCGTGGATGCCACCAGATTCCGGCTTTTATATGACAGACGCGTTCACTGATTGGGCGGTCGCATACCTGAAGGGGCATCAGGTCGGAAGTCCGTTCTTCCTGTATCTGGCATACACGGCACCACACTGGCCCTTGCATGCTCTGCCGGAGGACATTGCCAAATACGCGGATCGGTATGACGCGGGCTGGGACGTGCTCCGTGACGAGAGGTACGCCCGGCAGCTGGCACTGGGACTCATTGATTCCTCCTGGGTACTATCGCCCCGGCCGCCCAACCTGCCTGCATGGGACGATGAGCCTGATCAGGCTAACTGGGCCCGGCGCATGGCTGTATATGCAGCCATGGTAGACCGCATGGACCAGGGCATTGGGCGCGTAGTGGATATTCTCCGCAGCATGAATGCCTTGGATAATACGCTCATTGTCTTTCTATCAGACAACGGCGGCTGTGCTGAAAGTGTAGACGGACGAAATCTCCACGATCCCACCACACGTGTCGGCGACCGCGGTTCATACCAAGCCTATGGGGAAGCATGGGCCAATGCGTCGAACACGCCGCTCCGGCTCTATAAGCAGTGGGTACACGAAGGCGGCATTGCAACTCCATTCATTGTGCATTGGCCACACGGCATTGCGGGACCCGGGCGCATTACAGACTCCCCCGGGCATGTAATTGACCTTATGGCTACGATCGGAGATTTGGCAGGTGCAAACATGGAGACTATGGACGGCCAGAGCCTTGTACCAGTCCTTTCAGATGCCAGTGCCGCAATACCTGATCGTACACTGTACTGGGAGCACATCGGGAACCGTGCTATTCGAAGGGGTGACTGGAAGCTTGTATCGGATCGCCGAACAGGCGAATGGGAACTGTTTAATCTGGCGACCGATCCGACGGAGTTGCACGATTTAGCGACCCGTCACCCGGACATGGTTCATCGCTTGGCGGAGGCATGGCAGACATGGGCCGATTCCATTGGTGTGCACGAGCGGTAGCCCTACCGTCCGGGTGCCTATCTTTGGGCCTCCATAAACCACAAGGCAATGGCTCACACCATATTGATTACGGGCGCCAGTACAGGAATTGGCGCGGTCACCGCCCGGCGACTGGCACCGGGAAACACTCTTATTTTGCACCATAACCAGTCTCCCATTGCCCCCGTGGCCGAAGAAGTGCGGGCAATGGGGGGCGCGGCTGTCACGGCAAGGGCCGATTTGAGCTCAGAAGAAGGCTGTCAATCGTTGTTTGACGCAGTGGCCGACACTGCGCTGCATCTGGACGTACTCATCAACAATGCAGGCGGCTTGGTCGAGCGTCACACGGTTGACACACTTCAGTGGGATTTAATGGAACGAATCTTTGCGCTCAATACGTTTTCGGCGATGCTGCTTACACGCCTGTGCGTGCCCCTATTGCGCAAGGGGACGTTGCCCTGCATCATTAACATAACTTCCATAGCCATGCGACATGGTGCACCTACGGCCACCATCTATGGCGCATCGAAGGGAGCGTTGGACTCCTTCACGCGGGGATGTGCCAGAGAGCTGGCACCGGACATTCGAGTGAATGCCGTGGCGCCTGGTGTCATATTGACGCCGTTTCATGACCGTTACACGAGTGCGAAACAACTCGAGGCTATGGAAAAGGACACACCGCTGGGCTACCATGGCGAAAGCGAGCATATTGCCCAAGCGGTGGAGCTGTTGATTAACAATACTTTCGTGACCGGCGAAACTATCGATGTCAACGGTGGACTGTTCATGCGATAATCCCATGCACAAGACGCTCATGCTCGCGTTCATCGTACTCTTGGGTACCTGTTCACCGGAGGCAAACGACGAATCCTCAGCACCACCGAACATCATATTCATATTGGCGGATGATTTGGGCTATGGTGACCTTGGAAGCTACGGACAGGAGCAAATTCAGCCCTCCGACTGGACCAGATGGCCAGT
Organism: Rhodothermales bacterium; assembly: GCA_012271205.1. Lineage (GTDB taxonomy): Bacteria > Bacteroidota > Rhodothermia > Rhodothermales > Bin80 > JAAXGT01. The sequence continues at coordinate 9,082 of JAAXGT010000206.1, read as the reverse complement.
GAAGGAATGCGATTCACGGACCACTACGCAGGCAGCACGGTGGCGCTCCTTCGCGCCGCGTGTTCATGACCAGGCTGTACAGTGGGCATTGCCGAGTGCGCGGCAATGCCCTAATTCCGCTTGAGGATGAAGACCTGCCGGTAGCCGAAATATTGCAGGAAGCGGGATATGCGACTGGCTTGGTGGGCAAGTGGGGGCTCGGAGAGGCCGGCACCAGCGGTGTTCCGAATCGGCAGGGTTTCGATTACTTCTATGGTTACCTAACCAAGTGCATGCCCACAACTTCTATCCGGAGTTCTTGTGGCGCAACACGGTGCAGGTACCGTTACGCGATGAAGTGGTGGCTGTGACGGCGAACCGCCTCGGCGGCTATTCGACAAACAAGCTCGACTATTCGCACGATTTAGTTACGGACGAGGCACTTGCATTCGTGGACCGCCACCAGGATGGCCCATTCTTTCTGTATGTGGCCTATACCATTCCGCACGCGAACAACGAAAGCCGGCATGGGGCATGCACGGCCTGGAGGTGCCAGAGTATGGCGCGTATGAATCAATGGACTGGGATGAACCACAGAAGGGCATGGCCGCCATGGGCAGCCGGCTGGACCGCGATGTTGGCCGACTTCTTGACCAACTGAGGTCACTCGGGCTGGCGGACGACACGCTTGTCCTGTTCAGCAGTGGCAACGGGCCCCATCGCGAGGGCGGACGTGTTCCTGAGTTCTTTGCAAGCAGTGGCCCGCTCCGTGGCATTAAGCGCGACTTGTATGAGGGCGGTATCCAAGTGCCATTCATTGCATGGTGGCCGGACACGATTGCCCCTAGCACCACAAGTGGCCATCCGTCAGCATTCTGGGACTTTCTGGCCACAGCTGGCGAAGTGACCGGCATCGACGTGCCTCAAACGGACGGGATGTCGTACTTGGCGATGCTCCTGGGAGAGCATCAGGCCAGTCACGACTATCTTTATAATCTCCAATTCAAAATAGCAGGGCCCACACATCCGCGGATTGGGCATGATGCCAATCTTTATGGAAGCTCTGATCAAAGGCATTCAGGTGTTTGAGCGGGCTTGGAATGCAGTCAAGGGGGTTGCTAGAAGGTCAAATGCAGCTGTTTGCAGACGGTTACGTACGTTTTGAACGCCGTTCCATTAGTGACTGGCGTCTGGGCATAGCTATCCCATGACAGCAAGGAGTGCGTTGCGAGCTAGGTAGAAGTTAGCCAGTGCCACAAGGGGGCTTGATCACCCCGAAAACATGTTCAACCCTGGCCCGGGTTTGGTTGCTCTTCCTCTTGAAGGACTGGTCCGCACAATTGAGCTTTCGTCCTCTGGTGGCCTTGCGCTTTTCGCTCACGTAGGCCTAGTCACCGTAGATCACTTCTTCCTCATCCGTGCAAACACGCCGCCATCACGGCGGTGTCGTGTTCGTTCCCGTGACGCTATGCACCAGACCGCGCGTATCGGTACCGATAGGCGCCTTCCTCCCAAAAGGCCACGTAGCCCCTTCTTTGTCGACTGCAGCTCAGGATCACGCGGGCTGGCTTGGTTCTTCGTTGATGATGGCGCCGAAATGATCGTCGCATCCACGATCGTGCCCGCCTTGACCATCAGTCCATGCTGCTCCAACCAATCCCGGCTGAGCGCAAACAGCCGCTGGGTCAACCCGTGCCGCTCCAACAAATGGCGGAACTTGCACCTAGTCGGCTCATCCGGTACGCTGCCAGTGTCCAAACGCACAAAGATGCGCACAGCCAGCAGAATGGGTGGACGTCCCTTTTCGCCCTTGTAGTAGAACTGCCTGCTAAGCGTCAGTATCTCTTCCCAGGAGAGAGCCACATCCATTTGGGTCAAGAACTTCTGCTTCCTGTGATGCCAATAACTGGCGCCTTCAAAAGCCACCTGTTTCATGGCTGGGCGGTATATGATCAAATATTAAATACGACACGGACCCGGTTAATCAGAGTTTCCCTAACTGATTCCAGACTAGGGGTTCGAACCCGAGTCCAAAAAGTGATCGAGGACACCGGTTTTTCGCGCGTAGTCAGATCTTACTGGAGCAATTCAGCCATGGCCAGCCGCGACAACCTAACATCGAATGTATACAAAGTAACCGCTCTTGTCCGTTCGGCGGCGGCTACAATCATCAGGTCTGAAAAGTCAGCGGTACCCAGCCCGTATTGGTACGCTGCGAACAATACCGCATCACTCTCCTCAACAATAAGGTGCTGAGATCTGACGATCTCTTCAAGTACATGTGCAATTTTATGTCGTGAAAACCCATACACTGCTGCCAGCACCCAAACCAGCTCTACTGTAACTTCCCTGCATATGTAACCTGATCCCAAGAAAGCGGACAAGAACGTTTGTATCAAGGGCGAACATTTTTGGCCGCCATGTCACGAATTGCCCGATTCATCTGCTCCAGTGTTACAGGAGGGCCATCGTATTTGAGGATTCCATAAAGCCGATCAATAGGACGCACAGGCTTGATACGTACTTCCCCGTCACGGATCAAATATCGGATAGTGTCTCCAGTCTGGAGGCCCAAAGCCTCGCGCACTGGTCTGGGAATGGTCGTTTGGCCTTTCCGTGTAATCTTGGACTCAACCATGAGTATCACTTATTTCCTTAATAATTAATTCAGCTCCTTACTTTTCCTGTTGTTGCATGACATATGGCACAAGAGCAAGTTGTTAATGATTGTTCGGAGAATATTGACCTGCCACAAGAAAAGTGCCGGATGCCGGCGACAATTGCAGCGCACACATTTTTGCATTAGGCATGCCCCGTGTGCCAGTTGTGACCACGAAGGGTCCTTGCATACAAACCCGCTGTATTAGGATGGTCCTCTTTCAGGCACCATATGCCCCCTGCGGTGAACCTCCGCGCGGTCTTACACACAAATCGTCCGTTACGGGGTCCTCGAAATCGGCGAGGCAATGCCCCAACGTTAACAACCTTAATCGTACCAGCCATGATGATCCGCACAATTTCGTTGGCAGCAATCGTGTCTTTTACAGCCGGCTGCCAGTACTTTCAGGCGAAAAGACATTATCAAGGCTGAGTCGGATGTGAATCGGTTCGGAATTCTAAGCCAACCGCCTCATGGACTGGAGACTACAGGATGACCGGATCGAGTGTGTTGAAGGTCGAAGCGCCAATCCCATGCGCACGCTCCATGCACTCACCAGGGCGTTGGATGACCATGGCGGCAGCCTGCTGATGTCTGTGCGTACTGGTGCCATAGCTTCCATCGATACATCTCACCAAAACACATAGTCCGGTTTTCTGATCGGTGCCAGTGGCAGCCATGTAGACTGGCGAATCAGCCGCCTCGCGCACCACTGGCCGGCGGAGGATGGAAGAATCATTGTCGGAGTCGATGGCACCGGCCAGATCATAGTGCGTGACAACACGAATCCCGATGCCCCGAAGAGCCCGCAGGCAGATATTCATTGGCAGTTTGGTCCCTGATTGAGCCTACCTCCCAGACTGGAGCAGTAACGGCCGGATCTCTAGTAGGACTGCACATAGAAGCCAATAAACCATAGCAGGACTCCGGGTGACTGCTTCGAACCCCGATTTCTCCGAGGTACTGGCTTCAGCCGATTAGAACAACATCCCAGATATCCACTTCTCCGGAAATATGGCCCTGGTATCCCGCAACAGCCCCACCATGAAAGGCCCGGGATATTGGCTCAAAGACCGGTCCATTTCCGGATCAAAAGTCCGTGACTATCCAAACAGGGCGTTTGGACCGGTGCTGGCTGCGCAGTATACGGCCAATTGAACAGTGATAAGCAACGCCCTTGGGAAATGCGTTCTGAGTTACGGGCGTGCAAAAAAGGGATGAAGGGGGCGCATTCGGTCCCGGCCACGTCGATCATCCGTGAGTCCGACCCAACGGGTTATCCCTAGCTCGAAAGCGACGTCACCTGGAACCGGGCAAACGCCCCCAGTTAGACGCCCTTCGCCAGCCAGGGTGGTCCATTCGGAAAATCGCCGCGCACTTGGAACGTGCGCCGTCGACGATCCAGCGGAAGCGGGATCGCCACCGGCGGCCGCACGGCGATTACGATCCCGACTAGGTGGAGGCCCCCGCGCGCCAGCGGCATCCCGCCCGTGGCGCTACTTGGCGCCGATTCGGTGGGAGACGGAGAACGGCCGTTGTGGTGGGAGTCCAGAACCGATGGCGGGCCGGCCCCGGGCCTCAGCCGGTCGGCCCGGTGGATCTACAGGCCGATTGCGCGCGGGCGGCCGGTTGTATACGCCTTGGCGCCTCAAGAGTCAGAAGCGGCACCAATACCCACCCGGAGCGGCCGCCAGATTCCTGATCACTCCGGCATCGGCGAACGGCCGCCCGTAGTCGATGAAAAAGTCCGTGTGGAAAATTGGGAGGTCGATCTCATCGTCAGCTCCAAGCCCCGGGCGAGCGACTTACGCTGGAGGAACGCAAGACCCCGTTTTGGGGCAGGGCCAGCGGCCGGACAAACGAACCGTTACGGTCAAGCGGGCGATGGAGCAGCTGTTGCGGCCGTACCGGGCGCTCGTACATACGATCATGGCCGATAACGGCTTGGAGTTCTCGCATCACGCGTACATGGCCCAGCAGCTGGACGCTGCCATCTATTTGGTCGATCCGTATGCGTCGGGGCCGCGGGACTGGAGTGAACCCACCCACAGCCGGATGTGGGAATACTTTCCGAAGTGGTCGCGCCTTACGTCACTCCGCCCCGCCGCCGGGGGCCAAGTGACCGATGGCCCTGCCCTCGCAAGGCGCGGCCCTTTGACCCGCCCGCCGAAACGCTTGCGGCTGCCCGGCACGCCGCCTGAACTGCAGGGACCAACCGGACGGCGCCTGCGGGAAAGCCGCTTGCGTGGCCCGAGGGCCTTCCGGCATTCGCCACCCTGACCATAGACCGCCCGGAGGCCCCCACGCGTAATCCCCTCCAAGCCCCCATCTCTCGGCTTATCAAAAACCTGTACCGTTGCTTTTCATAGTTCAATCTCGGTATGACTTAAGCCAAGACCTTGGCGAAACGAATGATCTGGCAGCGGACCATCCAGAGCGGGTGGACAGTCTGTTCGGCCTTATCAGGAACACTCGTACACCCAACGAACACTGGTACATTGAGTGATCGCGGTAGGCTGCGTCCTGAGCGTGTGAATCACTCGCTATTGAGTGCGGGGGCACCCACACTCCGTTGCTGTCTCAAATTCATCCCGACTATCACTTGGCTAATCCCCAAAATGGCGAAGTTGGATGAAGATCCATCAAGGGTAGAGGAGGCCGCTCCCGCAAACCACGCCCACGCTTGCCCGGAACAACAATAGCGTGCGCAGATCGCAACCAGCACCATTTTCGCAAGCTTGAAATCGGCCCGCCGAAATGATCTCATTTTGCCGGCCGTAACGTACAATTCAACCCATTACAACCACCGTGTGGCTGGGATCCTCCCGCGAGCCAAGCCCTTATGCCTAAAACGATGAGCTCCTCAAATCCCCACGTCACCCGCAACAGGCTGCACCAGGAAGGCCTGTACGATCTCTATTGATTGGCTACCTCAAAGGCTATCGTGGCCATGGTATTTGCCCAACACAAGGCAAGCACGCCCCCTTCCTCGCTCACATCGTAGAAGCCGATCGTAAACTGGTCCGTAGACTGCGCAGACTCTGAAACATTCATAGGCACCCGGGCGACATCTTTGTCCGGCGTATAACCGTAGGAGCCCCAAAGGCCATCACCAGGTGCTCGGCCCGACTCCTTGGCCGCATGCGCGGAAATGATCAAAGTCCAGTCGTCATTTGCCTTCAGATCCACAAACAGGCTGTACTCGCCTGAGGGTACCACCGTGTCACCAAACCGGAGCGGCACTTCGGTCATGAGGCGAGTCGACTTATTCGCCCCAGCACGCCAAACGGGTGCGACCCCCTTTACCAGACCTCCATAATCGTCACCTTGAGCAAAGATATCTGTACGCCCGCGCAGTATGGGTCGTCCGTAGTCCACCACAATCCAGTGGTCCCCAATTTGTGTTGCAGCCTCGCCCCGCGGCGAGAGCGGCCGCTGGGCATTCGCATCCATTGCGCTGAGGGAGAGAATCGCAAAGAAGAGTCCAAAGCGAGTGAATTTGTGCATGGTCATTAGTCAGAAATTAATCAGGCCAGAGCTTACGAGATGAAGATTTAGCGTGTTCCGCGCAGGAGTGGAAAGAATCGGCCCGCGATGGGCTCGCCACGGGGAATAGCCGGCACACCAGCAAGGAGCGGCTCATCGCTGTCAGAGCAGACGCCATCCAAGAATACGTTGATGACCATGGCGCGTCGGGGACGTGCGCTTCTATTTTCGAACGAACCATGTACCAAATGCGGGTGATGAAAGGTGGCCTGCCCCGGCTTGAGTGGTATAGCGACCGGGTTGAATACCGCCTTCTGGTTGGGCGTTAGCACGTTCTTGATAGCTTGCATGTTAGTAGCCAGCCCGGTAATAGGAAGAAGCTTCCAGCCGTGGCTACCGGGTACATAGTGCAGGCAGCCGTTTTCCTCGTTCACATCATCCAAACCAATCCAGCACGTCAAGTGGCGCATGGGTCGGGTTCGCGTCCAATAGGAATAGTCCTGATGCCAGGCTACTACACCGCCGTGACGGGCTGGCTTACAAAAAAGCTGGTCATGCCAAAAACGCACCGGGCCACCCAAAAGCTGAAAGGCTGTGGTGGTAAAGGATGCATTCCAGAGCACATCGTGAAAGGAATGCTTAATGCGCCACGCACCCAAGGCGTGGAATAGTACCTTGTCCGGATCTTGTGCCTCGTTGGTGTGATACTCGTGCCATAGCTCTACACTATTCTGGTTCGGATTCATGAGTTCGGCAAGATCCGCACAGAAGATCTCTACTTGCCTTTCAGTAAGCATGGGGATGCCAGAGAGGTAGCCGTTTGTCCTGTACGACTCCAACTGGGCATCAGTCAGCGTAATTGCAGCGTTCTCTGCAAAGAGCTCCGTAATGGGCTTGTGAAATTGCGATAAGTCTGTCATGGCTGCAAAAGATCCGTGCTCGTGACCCCCAAATTCGGAATTCCACGGATCACGGTTCGCCACGATAGAACTTCATGGGTGCCACGCACGATTACCCGTTGGACGCTACCGAATCATCAGCATCAAATACTTCGCCATATCGATCAGCGCTCTTCTGGTCTTATTGGTTCGGAGCAAACTCGTCAAAGGCGTATGCGAAGCAATCGCAGCAATCGGTACTCTGCCGGTTAGATACGACCTGGTACACGGCGAAGACTCGCCACCTGTCACCACATTGCGCCGCCATACGCCACAAGGCGCGCAACCTCGTTCGCCATTTAGGCCCCTGCCTCTCCAGCATCTGTGCTGGTCCCTTGGCTTCCATAGCAGATGCACAGCATCCACTGGTGCCGAGAGTGAGGTACGCCCACCCCAGCCTGTTGCATAATTTGACCCTCATCGTATATTTAATCCGCTCTTAACAAATTGCCGCACGCCAACTGCAGGCAAATTCCCACCCCCGACTCACCCCCACACGAATACTATCATGTTCAACCGCAATAAACTCTTCTACGGCAGCTGTTTGGCCCTGCTCACGACGGCTTTTGCCTTCACCGTCATCAGTGGTATTGCATTCAGCATAAAGCAAGAATTCACCCTGACTAACGCCCAACTGGGCGTATTTACAGGGGTTTTCTTTATCGGCTTCACCATTAGTCAAGCCATTTTCTCGCCGCTCTGTGACGTAATCGGGATGCGCTGGATCGTGCGTGGAGCATTTGTGGGTCATGTGGCCGGTGCTATCCTGATCATGAGCGCACAGGGCTACGTGATGGCTGTCAGTGGTTCGTTACTGGCTGGCATGGGTGCGGGGCTGGTCGAAGCTGGCTGTAACCCACTGGTGGCCGCGCTTTACCCGGACAACAAGACGTCCAAGCTCAACCACTTCCACATGTGGTTCCCGTATGGCAACCTGATTGCCGCCATTATCCTGACGCTCATTTTTGCAGGCTTGGGCATGGGCTGGAGAAGCCAGCTGACCCTCATTCTGATTCCTGCTTTGGGGTATGGCGTAATGATGCTTGTGGAGCCATACCCGCTCACAGAAGGCGTCAGTGCTGGCATTTCGGTTGGCGAGTCTTTCAAGGCCTTGTTTGCTCCCATCATGCTCATCATGATGCCGCTGATGCTTTTGACCGCTTCTATGGAGCTTCCACCCTCGAGTTGGGTCCCGCCAGTGCTGCAGGCGGGTGGCATCAACGGCCTGCTAGTATTTGGCTTCGTATTTGGGATCATGGGCACACTGCGCCTGTTGGCAGGTCCGGTGGTACGCAAGCTGACGCCAACTGGAATCCTGTTTGCCGGCGCGGTCCTAGCAACGCTCGGCCTGTATTTGTTCAGCTATGCGGAGACCATGCTCATGGCCTTTTTGACCGCAGCCATCTGGGCAGTCGGTATCGCGTATTTCTGGCCGACGATGTTGGGATTTGTATCAGAACGTAACCCCAAAAGCGGTGCGCTGGGACTGGGCGTTATGGGTGCCATCGGCATGCTGGCCTCGTTCATCGTTACGCCGTGGCTCGGAGGTATTGCGGACGAAAAAGGCCATGCAACGCTGAATACGGCCGAAACGGTGGCTGTATTTGAGTCTGTTACCAGCGAATTCCCGGACATTGCCGCGAATGCAGGTGCCCAAGCAGCAGACATTCAAGGCGTGATTGATGCGGTAGCCTCGGTGATGGCGGACTACAACAGCAGCGGTGAACTGCCCGAAGGCTCCACCATGCAGGCCCTGCGCGCTGTGACCGGCTCGGGGGTGGACTCGCCGGTCGTTGGAGAAGCAGGAGCGATCTTGAATCCGGCGGACAACACGGGCGGGCGGCTCTCCTTCCGAACACTGGCTCCGTTCGGCCTGATCCTTGTCGTCGTCTTCGGCATTCTGCTCATACAGGACCGCAGAGCCGGTGGTTACCGTGCCAAGAAACTAGGGCGTGAAGATCACAACGGGTGAAAGGGGAAGTAGAAGCACATACAGTATTTGCCGCGGATAACAATGTGC
>JAAXGT010000198.1 GCA_012271205.1 Rhodothermales bacterium | reverse complement strand
GAAATATCAAGATGGCGAATTTTACGAAGCATTCGAGATACGATTACCCTCTTTCTGCGTATAATTGGTTTAATCTGATTTTAAGCTTACCCATGTATGATATCACCGTCAACAAGGTCGTGCTCATCGGTCCGATCGAACGGACACCCGAATTCAAGCAGACACAGTCCGGATACTCACTTTGTACGTTTCGAATTTCCACCACGGAGCGGTTTACGCAGCGAGGCGGTGAGAGTGCGGAACGGACTACCTACAACAACGTGGTCGTTTGGGGCCGGCAGGCAGAAAACGTGCGTGAGCTGGTGACTGGACAACGCGTGTACGTAGAGGGCAGATTACAAACGCGTTCCTATGACGACCGCGATGGCAACAAACGATATATCACGGAAGTGAATGCCCGCACGGTGTTTCCGCTGAATCAGAGTGCACAGCCTGATGCCTATAGTTCGCCGCAGCCCGAATTCCGACAACAGCCGGCCACCGCCCAACAGCAACGGCACCAATCGTTTGTGCAACCGCACCAGAAACAGCCTGATACCTACGGTTCGCCGCAGCCAAGGACACACCAAGCCACTCCAGTGGGCCAGAATCCGCCTGGAGCACCACAGCAAGATCAATCACCAACTCTCAGCGATGATGAACTGCCGTTCTGATGCAGGCCGGCTTCTGACTCGGACCTAGATGGAGGGAGGCCGCGTACGCCGAATGGCGTCATTGACACGGATGATTCGACCCTCGTGTAAGGTTTCGTTCATTTCGTTCTTTGCCCGTTCGGCATCCTCGTCATGCTCAAATGTAACAAAGCCAAATCCGCGGGAACGGCCGGTTTCGCGATCATATATGACCCGAGCTTCCAATACTGGCCCCATCTTCTCAAAATGTTCTCTGAGCATTTTGTCGTCTACCCCCCAAGCGATGCCGCCGACAAACAACTTTTTCATAACGATACCCGCATAAAGTAAGTGCAAAGGCAATATAGCCAACGTTTTAAACAATTGGCGGGAGCCTTTACACATTCTCCATGACTTGGCTCGACAATGCAGTACGCAAACGTGTTATTTCGCGTATCGTGGACGTAATGCCGTATCTCATTTACAAACCCCATTCGAATCCTTATGGCTAATCCTTCAAATCGTGGACAGTGGAGCGGGCGCGTTGGCTTCATACTGGCAGCCGCCGGCAGTGCGATCGGCCTTGGAAACATCTGGCGCTTCCCTTATTCGGCAGGTGAAGGTGGCGGCGGTCTGTTCGTAATCATATATCTAGGTTTTGTACTGGTGATTGGTGTACCGGTTATGCTTGCCGAGCTGGCCATCGGACGCAAGACAGAGCGTAACCCCGTCGGCGCCTTCAAAGCACTGGTCCCGTCGTCTTGGTGGCCAGCTGTCGGTGGACTCGGTGTGCTGACGGGCTTTGGCATTTTGGCTTTCTATTCGGTCATTGCCGGCTGGACGCTGGGGTACTTGGGTATGGCGACTTCGGGCTATCTGTCCCAAGCCGTTGACGCTGATGCCAGCGGATCCATTTTTTCGACATTCGTGGCCAATCCAATGTTTGCCATTGCGCTGGCCGGAGCTTTTCTGCTGCTGACTATAACCGTGGTGCGTGGCGGCATATCAGGCGGCATCGAACGAATTGCCAAGATTTTGATGCCCGTCCTTTTCGTACTGCTCATCGTGCTGGCCGTGAGGTCTATTTCCCTTCCAAACGGATTGGACGGTATTTCTTACCTCTTCACACCTGATTGGAGTGAGCTCAGTTTGAGTGTTGTGATGGGTGCGCTTGGACAGGCGCTATTTAGCCTCAGCCTCGGCATGGGGGCCATGATCACGTATGGCTCATACATGCCCAAGCATGAAAACCTTTGGAAGGCAGGTACCTATGTGGCCTTGGCTGACACCACCATTGCCATCCTCGCCGGCCTCATCATTTTTCCAGCACTCTTTTTCGCAGGTGCCGAACCAGGAAGTGGGCCCGGATTAGTCTTTGTCGTGCTGCCGACTATCTTCAATCAAATGCCGTTCGGTTACATTGTAGCCGTCGCCTTTTTTGCACTATTGGCCATTGCAGCGCTGACCTCCACAATAAGCCTGTTGGAAGTCTTGGTGTCGTATTTCGTGGATGAGCGAGGCTGGACGCGTGAGCGTGCTTCGTGGCTAATCGGAACCGGCTGTTTTCTGTTGGCTGTGCCCTCCGCTCTGGCCTTCGGCGCAGTTCCGGCACTCTCCGGTGGAGAAGACGGCTGGATTGCGTGGGATTTTCTTACGCTGAACAACAACATCTGGGGCAACTATTCCCTTAGCATCGGCGCCTTCCTGATTTGCGTGTTCGCAGGGTGGAAATGGGGCGTACCAAAACTCTTGGATGCGCTGGAAGATGGCGATGGCAGAATCTATCCGCTTCCCGCTCGTGGTATGTTCGGCGTGCTTATAAAAGTGGTTTGCCCGCTTGCCGTGTTGATCGTGCTGATCTTTATCGTGGTTACCGGCTCGTACTTCTAGTTAAGAACACGAGTGCTTGGATAAACGTTGGATCAAACAGTGTCATAACTAAGCTGTACAGCTGACCCTTCTGCTCAGTTGGATCCTCCTGAAGAACCCTCTCTTGCGATTGCCTTCACGGCTCAGGTGCCAGATTTTCCCGTAGCACCTACAGAAATCATTGCATTTGTGCTGCTGCTGCTGGCATCCGCCGTGGTATCCGGGGCCGAAGTGGCCCTGTTCTCGCTTGACGCAACCGCCCGCGAGTCTCTGCACACTCGGCCTGATCGCACAAGCCGAAGGGTTTTGACACTGCTCGAAAGACCGCGGCATTTGCTCATTACCATTCTGCTCCTGAACACGTTTGTCAACGTGTCAGCAGCGATTCTGGCAGCCCTCATGACCGAGGAGGTCGCCTCCAGCTTCGGATTGAGCCGGGAAATCGTATTTGCATTGGAAGTCATTGCACTCACGTTTGTCCTCCTGGTCGTCAGCGAAATCACTCCTAAGCTCTTGGCGTCGCGACATGCCGTCACCTACAGCCGAAGCGTGGCTGGCACACTGATGGTAATATCACGTGTGCTGTATCCGGTAGTCGCCCTGCTGGCTGGCCTGCTCCAGCGAATGCAAGTCGTCTTTCATAACTGGGGGCTCAAAGACGAGCCTGAAATACTCTCGTCCGATGACCTCAAAGTCATGGCCGAAATCGGCGAAGCACATGGCTCTCTCGAACCTGACGAGCACGAATGGATCCGGTCCATACTCGATTTCGGTGACACTTCGGTGCGCGCTATCATGGTCAACCGGCTGGACATTACCGCGCTGCCGGTCACGGCTACACTTAAAGATGCCCTGGAGCTTATTCGCTCCACCGGGCACTCCCGACTACCACTCTATGCCGGGCACCTCGACAGCATCCTTGGTATTGTCTACGCCAAGGACCTCTTGCCATATTTGAGCACAAACGAGTCAAATATTGACTGGACGCGACTTATGCGCCCGCCCATGTTTGTTCCATTGGGCAAAAAACTGGACGATTTGCTACAGGATTTCCAGCGACGTAAAACCCATTTGGCTATTGTCGTAGATGAGTACGGCGGCACAGCCGGCCTCGTGACACTCGAAGATGTGCTGGAAGAGGTTGTGGGAGACATTCAGGATGAGCATGACGAAGACGAAGATACACTGCTCGAAAAAATCAGTGACAGTGAATATCGCGCAGATGCCCGAATTGATCTCGACGAGCTAAACAGTGCCCTTGCACTCACGCTGGATACCGAAAGCTTTGGTTTTGAAACCTTGGGAGGGCTGATTTTTCATCTGGCGGGCGATATTCCAGAAGCTGGGTATGAAACAGTACATGACCGACTCCAAATGGAGGTGGAAAGTGTGGAAAACAACCGCATTCGGCTCGTACGTATTTACGTTAAACCTAAAACAGACAATGCAGAAAGCAGCGATAAATAAGTGCTTTGGAGAAACCCAGCGCCCGCATGATTATTTAACCCTGTGAATCGTCCGACTGCGCGACCTTGTAGGAGCACATCCTCATCCAGCTTCGAATGGACAGCGTCCAGGACCACTGCGGCGTCTTTGGCATTTTCAATATTCCGGATGCCGCCCGGCTGACTTATTTCGGCCTCCATGCCCTCCAGCACCGGGGGCAGGAATCGTGCGGCATCGTGACGTCCACATACGATGAGCACCGGCAGCGCCGCATCATGCCGGCCGCCAAGGACTTTGGGCTTGTTCTGGACGTCTTTGCTGATCCGAGTATATTTGATCGAGTCCTGCTGGGTGACGCCGCCATTGGCCACACAAGGTATTCGACCAGCGGATCTTCCGTTAACCGGGCCAATATTCAACCGCTGCGTGTACAGTACCGTGGCGGCAACCTGGCACTTGCCCACAATGGCAACCTTTCAAACGCTCGCGAGCTGCGCCGGGCGTTCAGCGAACGCGGGACATTGTTCCAGTCAACATCTGACACGGAACTCATACTGCACCTTATCGCACAAAGCCGCAGAGAGAAGCAACTGGATCAGATCATTGATGCACTGGCGCAGGTGGAAGGCGGCTATGCACTGGCCATACTAACGGACGACAGTCTGGTAGCCATTCGCGACCCCAACGGCTTTCGGCCCCTTGCCTTGGGACGATTAAACATCGACGATCCCGATCCGCGCTCCGCCTATTGTGTGGCCAGCGAAACCTGTGCCTTCGACATGATTGGCGCCACCTACGTGCGTGACATCGAGCCTGGAGAAATACTTGTAATTGATCGCGAGGGCTGCAAGCGGGGAATTTTTAACAGTACTAAGCTTAGCGGCCGACATGGAATCAGCCAGTGCATTTTTGAGTACATCTACTTCTCTCGACCGGACTCACTCATCTATGGTGAAATGGTCGACAAGGTGCGCCGCAAGTTCGGTAAACAACTGGCCCATGACGCGCCCGTCCCACGCGTGCCTGCAGAGGAAAAAGCACCCATTGTGATCTCGGTACCTGACTCCTCAAATACAGCCACACTGGGATATGTCAGCGAATGCCAGAAGCTGGGCTATCGATGCCGCTACGAAATCGGGCTTATACGGAATCACTATGTAGGACGCACCTTCATCGCACCGGGTCAAGACAAACGCGAAATGCGCGTGCGCTGCAAGTTTAACACAGTGGGGGGCCTGCTCAAGGGGCGTATTGTCGTGGTGGTGGACGACTCTATTGTGCGCGGCACGACCGCCCGCCTGCTCGTCAAGATGATCCGTGAAGCGAAGGCAAAGGAGGTTCACTTCCGGGTGGCTTCCCCAACAGTCCTGAGCCCTTGCTTTTACGGAATGGACTTCCCGAGCAAGGAAGAACTGCTCTCGAGCAAGTTTGACGACGTGGAGACTATCGGCAAGTGGTTGGGGGTAGACTCGCTGGCCTACCTATCCGTAGACGGACTCATGAAAGCTGTGCAGGCCGCCAATGATAGCCCGCACAGTTACTGCAACGCCTGCTTTACCGGCAACTATCCCGTTCCGATTGAGGCATGCGCTGCCAAAGAAGAGTACGACTAGCGGGCCGCACGTGCCCGGCCAGATCCAAGCCAAACTTGAGGCGGCCTCTTGAAGCGCCCTCCCACGCTCTTTTCGAGCTTCACCCGAATACCCATCCATAAACCCGGAACACCGCCAAATCCATACTCCAACTCGAGACTGAGGCGCATTTCCTCTTTCCCATTCGCACACATGCTGGCCTCGAGGCCTTGAACCAGTGAATCCTATACCGTCAAGAATAACACTCCGAACGCCAAATCGGGCACATCCGAAAGAGCAGTTCCGGCAGCCGTAATGGCAAAGCCGACGTAATTGATATTTGGATTAGCCTTTGCTCACGCAAGTCTTGGCTGAGGCGCGTGAGCGTTTGGGCTTGCAGAGCCGGGACAGCGGCACACAAAACAAGGAGCCGATTTTCTCATTGCTTCACCCGAGTTTAGTGGAATACTTGTGGTTGACCAACAAGAACTACCAACATGACCTGGAACTACGCGTACGGGTGGCCTGCTGCGCAAGACTTCATCCAAAGTACGGATCTTGACTCGGCATATCAGGCGCAATCAGCCATGTTCGCATCCGAGATGTTTGTCTTGAGTTACTCCGGCACTGGTCGATTGTGAACTATATGGGCAGACGATTCGAGTCCAATCCCTAACTGCTGGGAAGGTAGCTTCATCTCGCGCGTACGGACGCAAACTTCTCAATATGCTATCGCTAAGTGACGTGGAGAAACTCCAAGTCAACGTACTGCGTGTGGGCTGACCACAACTTGTCTCATCAGCAGAGCGTAGACCGGGGTGGCTCGACCTCAGATCACTTTGCATGCGACTCCATTCCTCGGCGACTGGATCAAGGCAGTGGAGAAGTAATTGAGCCGACCGCAGTCCCTGCCCCCAATAGCCACTGCCTAGACATCTTCCTACTACCGGCGTTGCAGCAACCAGCGTAGCCCCCCAGCGGAGGCGAATGCACCGCGCACGTGCGCGCGGTACTCCTGCTCCAACCGCGGTAAGTCATCGGGATTGGCAGCGACCACCTGCAGCGTGACGCTGGCCATTTCGTCCGTTGACTCTTCACCCCATGTCACACGGATCGGTGGTGACGACGGGTTTTGCAGATTTCCGGTGGAGTTGTCGTAGCTGAAGTACACCTCCAGTTGTGTTCCCGCGGGTAACGAAACATAGTCAACATAATGATACTTCTCCTGCCAGGCAAAGTCCCAGTCTTGAATCCACAGAAGGGTCTTGGACTCACCCTCTGGTAGCGTCGCCGTCAGCTTTATCTCCTTGCCCAAGTAATGCGCGTGTGCACCTACGGTGAAGGCCTTAGCGTCAACCGGCAAGACGAAAGTATCCATTACGGCGTAGTCCGACTCACCGGCAGGAATGTCTATACCCTCGAACACACCAAACAGCGGTGGCAACTGAATGTAAGTGAAGTCCTGCTCGGGGGGGGCATCCGCAAAGTAAAGACCGATGGAGGAGGCCTCGGGTACAGGTTCTCCTGAGGGGCGAAAATGTGTGGACAAGATCAGATCCGCCCCCTTGGGTACGAGATATGCCAAGCCATCAGGCAACTCCTGCGCCCGACTGCCGATCGCCCATCCTCCCAAGCCGCCTGCCCGTCGCGACTGTTCGATACCGGTGTCAGTCGGGGCGTTGCTACCGCGAGTGGCCCTGCCGCGCCCGAAGAATCCACTGAATCCCACACCCATACCCCCACTGTATCCCGGCAGTCCGTCCTGCCCATCTTGTTCACGGGCCGTTCCCGTGTTATCGAGAAAGAATAGACTGTGATGGACAACAGAACGCGCTGAAGGACGAAAATCTACGGCACGGACCCATACATCCTCATTGAGACCAAGCGGCAAAACGAAATTCCGATACACGTCGGGGCCGCCTGCTGGAACAGTGAATGGTTCGGGCATGGTTGTGATTAAATCGGGCAGTCCGAGTTGCCATCCATCCGTAAATGTCGGCAGCGGTGGCAGCAGCAAGGAATCGCCCTCAGGCATGCCGAGCTCAACCCACCGGGCCAGCGTCGCGATCTGCTCCGACGTGATATGCCGCTCGTTCTTGAAGGTATAGTCGCTAGGACCCGCCTTCCACGGTGGCATCAAGCCCTCCCCGGTCATGTAGACCATCAGGGGGCCACGCATACGAGCGTCCTCATAGGTCAAGAGTGAGAACGGCGCGACTTCGCCGGGCCGATGGCACTCAACGCAGTTGGCGAACAGAATGGGGGCGACGTGTTCTGTATAGGTGACCGAATTTGCAACAGCTCCCGAATAGTCGAAACTCCCATCTTGATTACAGGCCGGGAGCAACGCTGCCCCAAGCACAATACAGCAGACCAGCCAAGCTATCCCTCGATTTGGTAAGCTCATGCGAATTCTATTGACCACAGTGTCTCGCATTGTGATACTTCCCTCCTTGCCAACTGGACTTGTCGTTGGATTACTTATGGCGTGCGCGAAGAGTTGGATGCACTGCTGAAAACTGCCGCAACGCACCACAGTGGGCTCGACCTGCTCATGGTCCTACGAACGCTTCCCATCTAGGATCCGACGACACTACCCCTATAGCAGCTACATCATCCGTGGACCCCGGTCAGCAGACCGGGACAGTTCGCATGATACTGATCGTTGCAATTGATCCGACTGGCGTAATCGAAACAGCATGGCATTCGATGATTCCAACCCGTCATGCCTAGCCTCTGTAGCAGGTGTATCGGCGGCTTTTTCGTTTATGGGAGCTTAGAATTGGCACCCCAGCTCACAAGGACGCAGCCTGCACATAAAGTGGCACTCCTCGACTAATGAATCGTTTCACGACACAAGCAACACACTAACTGGGTCAGGGCTGCAGATCCGCAGGAATATCACACGACAGCCCGCGATTAGTGTCCGCCAGATAAACGATTTTCCAGCCGTCATCACTGCGGTAAAACTGCATGGAATTCACACCGCAATGGTGCAATTCATCGCCCAGATAAAAGGCGAATTCCATCCAAGCTGACGCCAGTCGCCCGTCTACATGGATCTGCACGTCCCAGATGCGCTCATCCCACACCTGCTCGTGCGGGGTGCCGACAGTCCGAACAAAGCCATCTGGAGAACTGCTACTCATACCGTTATCGGTAGCACGTTGCATGATTGCACCAGCATGAAATACGCTTCGCACCATGGTGCTGTCGCCGGCACGCATACCATCAAACATGCGATCAATAACGGCGCGCACCTCGGCCTCCGGCGACTGCGCCAATGAGGACGTAGCACAAAGCAACATAACAAGTGGCAGGTATCTCCTTAAAGTCATGGCTTGAGGATTTATAGTCTGATAGGCGAATATACGGACTACCTCCCAAGGGTTGTGCGTGGTTCAACGAAGCCCGATTCATAGTGCACTTAACCTGCCGCTCACGCAACAGGGCCTTGTGGGCAGTCGTTCCAGTGTCCATCGAACTGCCGTGAACGCATGCCGGTTTTGGCGCTGCTATTCTCATTGATTGCACAAGATGATGATCGTGTGCTGACCGCCCACGCCCTGTCCCAAGACAAGCACATACTGCTGGACGGGCACTTGGATGAGGCCGCATGGGAACATGCTGCGGGCACGGATGACTTCCTGCAACAAGAACCGCTGGAAGGGGCGCCTCCCACCGAACGCACGCTTGTGCGAGTGCTCTACAGTCAGGACCATTTTTATATTGGCGTGATATGCTTTGACCGTAATCCGGAGGACATCTTGAGCTACCAGCGGCAGCGAGATGCATCGCTTGATACTGACGACCGGTTCATGTGGATTCTGGACACGTACAACGATAGACGCAGCGCATATTTTTTTGAGATTAACCCAAGTGGACTTATGGGTGACGGGCTTCTGGCTTCAGACCAAAGCATTACGCTGAATAAGGATTGGGACGGAGTCTGGGATGCACGCGTGGCGCGCGGTGCCTTCGGATGGTCTGCAGAGATCCGAATTCCATTCAAAACTCTGAACTTCGAAAGTGACCAAAACGTCTGGGGCATCAACTTTCAACGTACCATTCGCCGACACACGGAGGAACTGGTCTGGAGCGGACATCGGCGCAATCAGGGACTTTTTCGTCCGAGGCATGCCGGGCGACTCGAAGGACTGCAAGATTTATCTCAAGGTCTGGGATTGGAATTCGTACCCTTCGGTGTTGTGCAAATGCAGCGTCACCAGACCGAGGGCGGGCTGGAATCCAGCCCGCTCGGGGACGCAGGCTTTGATGTGACGTACAACCTGACTACTAACTTGCGCGCCTCGATAAGTATCAATACTGAATTCGCCGAAACGGAAGTCGACCAAAGGCGGGTTAACCTGACACGCTTTCCGCTCAGGTACCCCGAACAGCGCGACTTCTTTCTGGAGGGTTCCAGCGTATTCCGGTTTGCCCCCAGTAGCGGTGTGGATCCTTACTTCAGCCGTCGAATCGGCCTGGAAGAGGGTCGACCTATACCCATCAGAGTAGGCATGCGGCTTGCCGGACAGGTCGGGCGTACCGATGTGGGCTTCCTGCAGATACGCACAGGCGCGCTGGATGACATCTTGCCAGAGGATTTCACGGTTGCGCGGGCCAAGGCACATATTCTCGCCGCGAGTACACTCGGTGTCATCTATACGCGGCGATCTACGGAAGGAGGGGAGGCTGTGGGACTGCAGGACCGACATACGCTGGGTGTGGATTTAGAGCTCAGCTCCTCCAGCTTTCTGGGCCACAAAAATTTTAACTTTCAAGCCTTTCTAATTGCTCATAATCCCGCTCAGCTGAACGACACGTCTAATTTCTTTGACCGGACCACACGCGGCGTTCGCATGTCTTATCCGAACCAGCCTTTCTTCATGCACGCGTCCTATCGTGAGT
>JAAXGT010000099.1 GCA_012271205.1 Rhodothermales bacterium | reverse complement strand
CGGATACAAGGCTATTTCCCAATGCTCCTTGCCAAGTTCAATCAGTCGCTGCCCCAACCGCACGATATCCTGAAACTGCACATTGAGGTCCACCATGCCATGGGGCATGAGCAATGGATCCTCGAGGCCTTCCGCAAAATTGATCGGGGAGCTGCGCGCATAGGCTAGTGAGTCGGCTTCCGGCGTATTGAGAATGTTGGCCGTGTATGTGTGGTTGTAATGCGCCCAGTCCGTGACGCTGCGCAGGGCGGCGCCTGCTCCGAAGTAGTCGGGTGCCGTAAACAGGGCCATCAGTGTGATGAAGCCGCCGTACGATCCGCCGTAAATACCGATCTGGTCGGGCCCAATGCCATAGGTGCGCGTAATGTACTTGGATGCATCCACATAGTCCTGCAGGTCACGCCCACCCATATGCCGGTAAATGGCAGTTCGCCAGTCGCGGCCATAGCCAGCAGACGCGCGATAATCGACCTGCAGGACCGTATAACCCAAATCCGCAAGCAGGTTGTGAAACATGTACTCGCGGTAGTAGCTGGACCAGCCATCGTGTACGTTCTGCATATACCCCGCGCCATGCACAAACAGAACCGCGGCTCCGTTGCTCTCTGCCGGCTCAAATACATGCGCCGGTACCATTATTCCGTCTGAAGCCTCAAACCGGATCGTCGTGGGTGTACGCCATGGATAAGACAGCCAATCATCCGTTTGTGAGTGGGTGATGCGTTCTGGTGCTTCTTTGGGCGTTTGTACAAAGATCTCTGGCGGGCGTGAGGCGACGGATTGCAACACGCCGAGCAAATCCTCCTGAGGACTTAGTGCGACCTGATTGCGGCCTTCCATCGTGGTCAGCTGTTCCCTTGTGCCTCCAGTGACAGGCATGCGGTAGTAGTGGCGTACATGCGGCGATTCCTCGCTGCTGCCGAAATACCACGTGCTCCCATCTTTGGAAAGCTGTGGAGCAAAGACTTCGAAATCGCCCTTGGTCAATTGTGTGACTTCGCCAGTTTCGACATTCGCGATATAAAGATGGCTGTAGCCCGACGCTTCGCTCTGGAAATAGATGTGCTGGTTGTCAGGCAGCCAGCCCAGTGTACTTGCACCGCCAAACCACGATATGCCTGGACCGGCAATCCAGGCTTCATCGTGTTGCCGGTCCAAGACGGTAAGCTCGGCGGTTTCGGGATGCAGCCGAACGATCCACCGATCCTTGTTGTCACGGGTGCGTACGTCCAGCACGGCGTAGGCGCCGTCTGCGCTCCAGGACGGGCCATAACTGTACAGGAGGCGCTTGGACTTCGATGAATCCAATTCCACTCCACCCTCCTGCAGAAATGCGGGCACATCATATGCACCTTCCAGCTGATGCAGATTCACCTCATATGTCGTATCGCGTTCCAGATCCTGAATGAACAAGGCGGATTGCGCACCGGCTGCTCCTACCTTTGCTCTCGCTGTCAGCTCTTCAGCGTAGCCGCTCTCGGTGACGAAATTCATTGCCCGGGTCCGCTTGGAGCGTTCTGGCGTATTGCTTGTTACGAATGTTACAAAGCGCTCCGTCGGATCAATTTGCAGTTGCTGGGCCGGACGGTCGTTCAGGTAGTGTGTGGGCGGCAAATCCAAGGCTTCCGTTTCTCGCTCTTGGGCCACTTCGCGCAAATCATCTTCTTTGCGCTCTTCACGAATGACCTGAAAGAGTTGTAACTGTTGTGCCTCCAGAAACGCGTCTTGCGCATCCGGCTCGGACTCCGAAGGCGCACGTCCGTCGCGCAGATCGGTAAGCTGTGTAATTGCGCCCCATTCGAGATCCAGCTGGAACAGGTTGTTGCCGCGCGCAAAGACAACGCCTGAGCCATCCGGTGTGAATCGCGGATTCTGCTCAGCGTCACGCGTTTGGGTAAGGCGAAATCTTCGGCTGTCTGTACGATCATAGAAATACAGATCACCTCGACTGGCATAGACTTTTACATCGTCGTGGTACACGAGCTCGCTGTGATGCCAGCCGCTAAAGGCCGGCCCAAGGGTACGCCGCTCCTCCGGAAGTACCTGCCGGGGCGTCCAGTTGTCACGCGTGACCTTGAAGAGGGAGTCGCTGGGGAAAGCCCCTTTCGGATTCCACATGAAATACAGGGTCTGCCCATCTTCGCTCCAGTAAGGTGCGGAAGGCCAGTCACCGATGTAGGTAGACGGATCCTGCATTATGGTGGCCACAGACAGTTCGGATTCCTGCGCGACCGTGACAGCGGCTGCAAATGCCAGCATGGCAAAAACAATCAGGTAGCGAGACATGGTTAGGGGCAAATGAATGGGCTATGGCGAATTAGAGTGCAAGAGGCGGAAGCGCACACAGTGCGTTTACCAAACGCAGTTGTTCCACGGTGGCACAGCGTGATTCCAACAGGCGCGGCGATGCGAAGGCAAGGCTAAGCGCTTTCCCACGGCTGAGCGCGACATTTACGCGCTCACGTGAAAGCAGAAAGTCCAGCCCACGCGGCGTATCGTCCGCCGTACTGGACGTCATAGACACCAAGGCCACGGGCGCTTCCTGCCCCTGAAACTTGTCGACAGTTCCGACCCGAACGCCATCCAGTTTGGCGGTCAGTGCGTTAACCTGTGCGTTAAAGGGTGCAACTACAATGATGTCCGATTTGACAAGTGAACGGGTAGTACCAAAACGATCGGTCCAATATCCCTTAAGCAACCGTTGGATCACAGACTTTATGGCATCAATTTCCTCTTCACAGACCTGCATCCGGTCTTCATGGGGCACTTCTATGCGAAAGGCTCCGGCCGTAGGAAGTCCACCGGCTTGGATTGCCTGATTAGCAGTTGATGGATGTGCCGTCAGGCGACCTTCATAGAACTGTGTCGAGATGTACTCACAAAGGTCTGGGTGCATGCGCCAGGTTTCCGGCAGGAAGAGTCCCCGCTCACCACTGACAAGTCGCGTTTCGCCCAACATCCAGTCAAGGCAGGAAGAATTGGCCGGGGGTGGGTGCGCGCCCTGTATGACCTGCGGGAGTTGGCACGGATCACCAATTAGCACCACCCTCCGAGCACACCTGGTCATACCAAGAAGATTGGCCAGTGACACCTGTCCTGCTTCATCAACGAACAAATAGTCAAAGGATTGCTCGAGCTCCGGGCGGCAAAGGAGCCAGGCTGTGCCGCCCACCACATCGGCTCTATGGATTTGCGGGTCTTGGTTGTTCGTGGCATTGTTAATCCGATCTCGATCTCTGATTTCGGTGTAAGTGCTGACCTTGTGCACCAAGGAAACTCCCGACCTGCAAAGGCCTTTGTATCTTTCTTCCAATGCGTCGACGCAAGCCAACAGTACGTTGCGGATGGCTTCGTGGCTGTTGGAC
Source organism: Rhodothermales bacterium (assembly GCA_012271205.1). GTDB lineage: Bacteria > Bacteroidota > Rhodothermia > Rhodothermales > Bin80 > JAAXGT01. The sequence continues at coordinate 2,901 of JAAXGT010000099.1, read as the reverse complement.
GTGATTGCGACACGATATCCGTCTCTGACCAATGCCAGAATGCTACGTGCGGTGACGTAGGTTTTGCCGGTACCGGGCGGGCCCTGTACCGGAAGTGCCGTGTTGTCCATAGCCCGGACCGCCGCCACCATATGGTCGACCACCGAGGCGTACGAGGCGGCAAGCGGTGAATCGCCCTTGAATCGTGGCGCACGGCGTGCCAGCAGGTCGCTGGCGGCCCGGTGCCGCTTTGAGTCGCACTGATCAGCGATCACATGCCATACGGCGTTTCGAATGATCGTTGCGTTGACGGCAAAGGTCGGGAGCAAGTTCAGGTAGCGGTCAAGCACATCAGCATTTCTCTTACCGATTATCAACTTGATCTGCCTGCGGGATCGATCCAGTTTGGCAATTGATACTTGGCGCAGTTCATCTGGTCCGATCGAAACCATAGCATTTTTACCTTCCCGAAGCTTGGTTTCCTGCTCCGGGAAGGTATATGTACGTACAACGCTCCTCATTTTCGAATGCCTTGATCCGCGAGCCTCCAGGCCGGCGAGGCAGTTCAGGTCGTCAGCCAGATCATCAAAGTCCTTTTTGGTCGCGTCGAAGACCGCCCAGGCGGCCGGCTTCGATTCGCGGCGGTGGAACATGCAGAGGTCAAAGAGTAACTTGCGTTGATCGTCCTCGAGATCAACCTCATCCAACAGGTCTTTTATCTCTTGCTCTTCGACTAAGGCCTCATGCACCCTTTTGGAAGGGCCGTCGCCAGGCTTAGGCCAGGGAAGACTCTCGGGGCGATAGCCTAGCAGCCAATCGCGCGCATACTCCGTCGAGATACAGTCGATTTTGTTGTATTTCTCAAGATCGTCCAGAATGGCTTGGGCGTTGGGATTGCCGGCCGCGTGCTTTTGCCGCCATTTTTCATACGCCACAATAGATCCACCGGAGGTGGTTACGTGGCCTTGTCTCGGCAATTCATAGAAGGCTTCAATGTCCTTCAGGGAGTAGCTCTTTTCTGATACATAAAGGCTGCCACGCAGTACTGCGTACAGATCCACAAATCGCCTTTCACGCTGCCATTGGTCCAGCTGCGCTTCACCGTAGCCATAGCGCGTGGTAATGCGGCGCAGCGCGGTCATTTCGTACGGGGCGTAATGATAAATATGCGCGTTGGGGAAGCGCGCGATTCGTGCCTCAAACAACCCAAACAGATCTGCCAAGGCCTGTTTTTCCTCGGAGTGATTATGTGCCCAAAATGCAGTGAACTTCTTTCCATCCCACACGCCGTGCAAATACTCCAGCCCTTCGCTGCCATTTTCACGGTAATGCGGGTCCCCCTCGATATCGTAGAAGAGATCACCGGCATTGGGGGCTGGCATCAGATCAAATCCTTTGCTTGGGACATGCGGCCGCAATTTGGCTTGGGGCTCCCCCGTCTTGCGTGCCACCTGCAGCTGTGCTTGCGCCCGGAGATGGGTCAACGTGTCCTGTGCCAGGCGGCGTACGGGGGCGTCACGCTGCGCGAGTGCGGTCATGGTGTCGACGCCGGACTCTTCCAGCTTTTTCACTTGGGACTTGCGTATTCCAGCGACTAGGTAGAGGCTGTCTTCCGCTTCCCAGACGCTCTTGCAATGGTCTCGCCAGCAACAAAGCTCGCAGGCCTTACAGGGTACGGGGTGGGTTTTGGTGGGTTTTTTGATGAAGGCTTCCAAGCGCGCCTGTAAGCCACGCACATAATCCGCGTATTCGACTAGGCGGTGCGAAGATTGGTCACCTCGCCCCAAATGCAAATGCCCATCCTCGGGAGCCACTCCCTGAATGTGCTCCAACAGATCCGAATACACGACCAATTGCATGACGTGCTGCGGATCCGGTGTCCGCTTGAGCTTACTGTCAACGACTTCGTAAGACCAGGATCCAAGCTGGGAGGGCACATCTACCCGTTCAAGAAAATCCACGATTCCGCTCCAGCCAAGTCCGACCAGGGCACCTTGCGCAATCACTTGCACGCCGTCTGCAAGAGCGGCGCGTGTTTCAGCCGCACGGGTTTTGGGATCTTCGGACGTGATGATCCTCACACGTTTCCCCTGTTCGATCAAGAATTCCAAATATGCCTGCTCGTGCCGGTGGCCCAAGTTGCTGAGCAGCTCTTCGTCGTCAGTTGGTTGAGCGGGCTCGGGGGCTCGGCCGTACAACCGGTCCAAGTCCAGCCGCGTGGCATGACTGCATGCGGAAAACCGCATCAGGTCCGAAGCAGAAAGACGAACTTCACCGTTGTCTAAAGTCATATCCGCCGGAAAAAACGTTGTGGCGGTAACTTACAACCATGCGGCGTATCATTCCTTGCTGCATTTATTCATCAGTCTACCAGTTGCAATGAGCGAGTTTTTGAGGCGGGTCCTTATGGCCGCAATGGTGTTACCGGTCCTCGCGGCGCAATCTCAGGATCTTCCAGTTGAGAAGATTACACTGCCCGAGGGGTTCAAGATCGAGGTGTACGCAGACAGTGTCCCCAACGCCCGCCAGATGGCCTATTCGCCCGATGGCATCCTCTTTGTAGGATCGAGGCGCGGTGGTCAGGTGCATGCCGTATTAGATCACGATCAGGATATGGTGGCAGACGAGGTCATACGCATTGCCGACGGCCTCACGTTGCCGTCCGGCTTGGCCTTTCGTGATGGGGCGCTGTATGTGGCGGCAGTAAGCCGCATACTTCGTTACGACGACATTGAGGCCAACCTGACGGATCCGCCGGAACCGGTCGTGGTCGTGGACGACTTGCCTACGGAGCGGCATCACGGCTGGAAGTTTATTGCGTTTGGGCCGGATGACATGCTCTACGTACCGGTAGGTACACCGTGCAATACGTGTGAACGGCCGGACCCATTTGCGGCCGTCTTGCGCATGAATCCGGACGGT
>JAAXGT010000110.1 GCA_012271205.1 Rhodothermales bacterium | reverse complement strand
AAGTGCGGACGCGTACTGGACGGCATCCTGTTGGAACCAATTCGGCCAACATCACCCTGCTGATTCCCGGGTGCTGCTGTGTTTCTCTTCCCGATTCGTCACGAGTTGCCTGAACTGGCTTATCCGCTCATGCGGGCAAATAGGGCCTATTCTTCAGTTTGATACATAAGCCCCAATGCAATAAACCTCAGCGTGAACGCAGATTACGCGTTGGGCCAACGGGCATTGATCAGGTACTCGCGGGTGCCGGATCCTCATCAGGGAACCGGCTGAAAACTCGAAGGTGGAGGGCTAAGCGCGGAATTGTGCGCGTCACTGGGATGCCTCGTTTCCTGTTGCGACGCTTGCCTTAATATGCGAAAATAAGATCATAAAGCTGCGACTTTTGTGTGTAAGTACATAGTCCCTAAAAAGTAAAGGGAGTTCTGATCTATGAGGCAATTTTCGAATCTTTCGACACAACCCTCCTACCACCTACTCCGAGCCATGTGCCAAGTATCAAGTTTCATTGAAAGGCGCTAGCTACTTTGCCCGCAAAAAATACCCGCAAACAGAAACTGTTGACCGCCATGGCTTAGGGTCATGGATTATTCGACACGCAAAATGCCACGCATGGTGGCGGCGTGGCCGGGGAACGTGCACACAAAGGCATATTCTCCCGGTGTCACTGGAGCACGGAAATAAATCGTCTGGCTCGTCTCAGGCTCAAGCAGCCCGGTGTGTGCCAAGATCGCTTCAGACTCCGGTACGTACGCCATGTCATGGCCCCTTAGGCCCAGCCTCAGCGCCGCTATGGCGACGGCATCCACGGAGTCGCCCTGAACAACCAGGAGGTTATGCAGCATGTCGTCGTTATTGTCAAACGTCAACGCGATGCGGCTGCCCGCGGTGACCGTCAGGGATTCTGTATCAAACCGCAGTCCAGGTAGTGTTCCCACGGACAGAATGTGATCCACGTCTCGGCTTGCGCCCTCGGGGCTGGTGTCTCTAGGCACGCTCAAGCGGACCATAGGTGTATCCGATGCTGCTTCTATCGATTCATTTTCAGGAATGCGGTTGAGTGTGTAGTAGGCTGTGTCATGCAGAAGGGGCAGGCCGGTCTCGGATTGTACGCCGGCTAGAGTTACCTGATGGATATAGCCTTCCCGCAACCCGTCTACGACAAGCTGTACTTCCATGCCGCTGTCGGATACCAAAGTGGCCCGTACCGGAAGTGTCTCAACGTGGATGGGCGGGCTGCCGTAAGTCGAGTGGTACTTGTATGTGAAGCTCTCAATGGCGTAGGATGCAAGACTATTGGCGGAGGCACGATCGACAAGCTGCGTGAACGTGACTGCAAAACCGTTGGACTTGGCGCGCACCGTGTGCATTTCAAAGGGTGTGCGGCCGGTCCAGACCAGGCGCTGCAATCCAAAAGGTGCCCTGCCGGTGGAGGCCCAGCCGCGATTCGTCATGCCGACCATCAGTCCGCCCTCCGGATCCCAGACCATGCGTAGCACGCCGGAAGAAAATCCTTCGCGAAAGGGGAAGGCGGCCCCTTGATATACGCCGCGTACCTTTTCGAGATAGACGCGGGCAATCTTGCTGTGCCCCTGATCTCCCACCAATAGTTGTCCAGTGAATGGACCAAAAGCTCCATCGGTTGTGTCAGGCACGATATCTGATGTCGAAATTCCCAGGATCGTGTGTGGGAACCATACAGCGGGCGGTTTGAGGGCCGGCACCTCGTGAGCCACTTCAAAGAGGGGCTGGCCCATATCAGGTATATCCTCGGGCAAGAGGTCAAGTGGCGACTCCGGCATGGATGTCCAGCGCAGCCCGGCGGGGTTGCCGACAAAATCGCCTGGTTCCACGTGTGTTATGTACCCGGAACCAACCCAGTCCCCCTGATTCTCTGCATAAAACAGATCGCCCTCGGGCGTGAGTCCCATACCGGCCGGCGAACGCATACCTGTGGCGATGGGTGTCATCTGCCCATCTGTTGTAATGGAAAGCATCCAGCCGCGCCACGCTGAAAGGCTGGCCCCATAGCCAGTCCAGGCCAGATTCAGCGCCACGACCATAGATCCATCCGTCCGAATCAGCGGCCCGTAGGAATACTCGTGGTAATTGCCTTCAAGTGGCCACGAATACACGGCCTCGTAGTGGTCGGCCAGCGCGTCGCCGTTCGTGTCCACGAGGCGCGTCAGTTCGCTGCGTTGCGCGGTATACAGTGCGCCATTATGCCACGCGAGTCCCAGTGCCTCATGCAAGCCGTGCGCAAATCGCTGAAAGTGAGGAGCAGTTCCACCGGCTATAGTGGGATTGTCTACGAGCCATACCTCGCCGCGACGTGTCGCAATGGCCAGACGGCCGTCCGGTGTAAACGTCATGCCACCTACTTCCAGTACGATATCCTGAGGGATTGGCACCGTCTCTATTCGATAGTAGTCGCTTTCTGTCGGGGTTTGTGCTGCGCACGGCGCAGCGAGGAGCACCGCCAGAAAAAACCGCATGTACGTTTTCATTACCAGACTATGGCATACGTTATTTGCGCTTTGCCGTCCGGCAAAGCAACCGGAATTACTAGTGACTCGCCCATGTCTCCTGACTTGATTTGGGCGTCGGCTGCATCTTCGACGTACCAGGTCAAATCATCCACACCGAAGCGCCCGTCCCCCAGATTCTGAATGGATGTGCCGGTGGCGGCGACCACGTGGATCGGCGTTGCCGCAGCTCCGCGGAAAGCCAGTGTGCGGACTAGGAAGGGGGCCTCGGGTCGGATGGCATCCTCAATCTGTACGCTTCCCAAGCGGTACACGAATACCGGATATCCATCCGCATCCAGCCGGTATCCGGCAAACTGCAGTGAGTCAGCGCCAGAGGCTATCGCCGGCAACCCGGAAAAAGTCAAAAGACTGCCCAGCGGCTCCGCCAACTGGTCATGCCCGCGGTTATGCCACATGGGGGCTGCATTGACAAATGGTCCGCGCCACGCGTGCAAGAGTGCTCCGGTAGAGAGATCCAGGCTATAGTGTATGCCCTGAGGATTCCCGACGCTTACGGTGTGTGTAAGCTTGATGCCGTTGTGCATCACAAAACCGCGCAGCACAACAGGCAGCGAGCCTACTGTCACAGGGATGGGTGCTGCAGATTGTACACGCGGCAGCGGCCGGAGCCAGTGCACGGGCGTATCCGCCCCCTCGACCGTAAACCCAATGCCGGGTGGTCGTCCGCCTATACTCTTGAAGAACGAAAACGAAAAAGCATACGTGCCGGCCTCCAAGTGCAAATCGGCGTGGGTGGTGGGCAGATTCTGGCTATGCTCCAGCACCTGAATATTGTCTATGAGCAGCAGCGCGCCCCCAATTCGCTGATCCATGAAGTGAGGATCGCCTGTGATCCAGTCGAGCGTAACACCAAATCGATACGTACCGTTCGCCGGAACGGTGATCTGGCCTACCCAATCCACCAGTACCGGCTGGCGGGTGATAATGTCGTGGTGGGCCAGGCTTAAGGCCTCTCCCGTACGCGGTGCAGACAGGGATGACCGATCGGACGGCCAGGCCTGAACGTGCTCGTCATACGCCCGCCAGCGCAAGTCGCTCAAGCTGACGCTATTCGGTCCATAAATCTTGTACCGGATATTGCGAAAGGCGATGGGGCCATGGTCACCCTGTATCATGAGTGGCCCCAGCGCGGCCTCGTCCTCATATGCTGCCGCCCGGGTCGGGCCCGTCACGGTTACGTTTTCCTGAATGGTCTTGCCGTTGAGCTCCACGCGCGCGAACCGGGCATGCCGCAGTTTTCGTCCGGAATCATCGAAGACGGGTGCCTTGAAGATGATCTTCAGCGACTGCCACAACCCGGGTGCGCGGCTCGCATTCAACCGTGGTGGGCGTCCCTCATAGCCCTGCTTATTTTCCTTGTCCCATCGCTGATAAATGCCACCCGCGTCTCCGAAGGAAACGTGTTTCTTTTCCCAGCTGTCCAGCAGTTGGACTTCATACCGGCCTTGGAGGTAAATCCCGGAATTGGAACCTTGGGGCATCATGAATTCGACTTCGAGCTCTAGATCACCATGGGCCCAAGTCGTAAAAAGATTCTCTCGTGCGCCGGATGCAGGTAAATTAACCAGCACGCCGCTACCTGGTGTAATCTGCAAATCATGACGCACGCCGCGGTCGCTGCTCACGTGGCCTGCAATTTGCCAGTTGTCGCCGGACAAATCAAAAGCTTCCAGTGACTCCAGGGGCACGGCCTGCAAAGGGAGTCGCTCTTGGGCAGCGGCGCTGCAGGCAAGAATGAGGCCGGCAGCAAGTCCAAGCCAGGATCCGGGTACGTTACACATCAACAAGCATGAGGTCAGTTGTATTCACGTATAGACAGTCATTCAGCCAGGCGATACAGCTGGGCTGCATTGCCCCAGAAAATAGCTTCGAGAACCGCTGAATTTACCTCCATCGTTTCAATTTTGGCATGCTCCGCCGGATAGCGCCCCCATGGCGTGTCCGTGGCAAAGAGCACGCGGTCGTATCCGAGATTATGCTCGTCAAGGACTTCCAGCAGCCAGGGCGGTCCAAATCCGGGGACAAGTGACGTGTCAGTGAATACCTGCATACCTTCCTCAATCCAGCCTACAAACCGGGGCACAAAGGAAAAGACGGGCGCGATGGCCTCTCCCATATGCACCAGCTGATAGGTTGCGGCATGGCCGTATGTGCGCATGAAAGCCGAAAATTCGAGCGGGTGGGCGCCCGCGAGATAGCCCGTATGAAAGTGAATAACGAGGTTGTGCAATCGGGCATGTTCCAAGATGCGCTCCATCTGCCTACGCACAGGTCGGTTCCAGGTAGACGGATCCACACTGAAGGGCCTCCAGGTATTGGAGGCAATCTTGAGCGCACGAATCCTTGGGTGTGGTAACCGGCCAAGCGTGGTCTCGCACTGATTTCCGACTTCCTCCAAAGGCGAAACCCATAATCCGCCCAAGAGTCGGGCATCGCTCTTAATGGTTTCCATCACCAGATCATTGTAGCGAAACGCAGCTGCCTGGTCTTCCAGGTAGGTGGGCACAATAACACCACCTGCCAAACCGTGCAGGTCCAAATATCTCGAGCATGCTTGAGGTACATCCAGCGCGGCGGGAATAGGACGGATCGTACGGCCAAAGGCCACCTGCCGGCCGTATGGACCCACATGAAAATGGGCATCAAAGATGCGGCGCACGGCCATGAAGCCTCCCTACGCGTGCCGGGAGAAGTGCCGGTACAATAACCAGGTGACCGCAAAAGCAATCAGAAATATGAAAGCCGGCACCCCAATGCTCCACCACGGATTCGCAGGGGCCTGCTGCAACAGAATGGTCATGACTTGTCGCGGTTTCGGTGGATTTTGTAGGCCCGCCAAGCCAGCAGGAGTCCCAAAAGGGACGCTACGTACGCGATAGTCATACCGATAACGGTAGCAAGTGCCTGATTCATGGCTGTTTCGAGTCAGTATCTTGCCAGCGCACCTTGGCTTCAAGCTCACGCAAATACGACTGCTGCCGTGTTTCGTAATCGGCACTTATTGCACGGAGCTTGGGATCGATTACCCAGTGCAGAATCACGGTGAGCACGATCCCGATTCCGAGCATGATGTAGCCGCTCATCTGCAGGAATATGGTAAGTGCGGCACCGAGTGTGAGCAGGATGTAGCATAAGGGCGAAAGGACAATGGCGATCCAGTCCTCTTTCGTCCATTCATCGGCTTCACGGGCCGTCCATACACGTCGAATCATGGGTTAACCGTTTTTCATGGGCGGCTTGCCAGTTCAGCTTCCGGCGCCACCTTCCCGCTCGGTAAAATGTAACCAAGACGCTCCGCCTCGTACCGTACCGGTTTCCACCACCCGATGGGTCGCGACATCACGTAATAATGCACGAGATGGTCCATCGGCTCCGGCCGTGTCAGAAACGTCACCGGCAGATAAACCAGTGCACCAAGCACCATGAGAATCCAGAACTGCTGGTAGTCCTGCAACTCAGGAATAAGGCCTACCGCGGGAAGAATCCAGACCACGAGCCAGCTGAAGCCCAGATTTGCAATCCACGAGGAGAGGTAGCCCCAGGCATTGAAGCGCCACCAGATCACCTGCAAAATGTTCGGCAGCCAGATACCGGCAGCCATGATCCAAAGCGCGAAAATGAGCCAAGAGGTAAGATCCTCCATCATGAGGCCATAGAAGAATGAGCCCAGAAGTAAGATGGCCGTGGAGACACGGCCGACGAGCACGAGTTTTTCCTCACTGGCTTTCGGGTTCCAGTAGTGCTGGTAGAGATCGCGCGTTGCGTACAGTGCGCCTAGATTCAAATGCGAAGAAATCGTAGACAGGTGAATGGCCAGGATAGCAGCAAAAAAGAAGCCGAGCATACCGGCCGGCAAGTAGTCAAAGCCCAGGCGGAACCAGCCCATCTCGTATTCGCTGACCTCGGTGATTCCCGGAAACATCACAAAGAACGCCAGAATGGCGACGGCCCATACCGAGTTTCGAATGAGGCCAAGGAGCGTCCCCCACCAGATGCTGTAGCTGGCATCACGCACTGTCCGAGCGGACTGGATGCGCTGCGCCTCGACGTACCAGTCGATGGTAGTTCCCATCCCAAAGCCCCCCAGAATGGCGATCATGAGCATGGTAATAAACCAGGCTATGGGAAAATCGCCGGACCACCAGCCCGTAAATGCAAAAGGATTGATTCGGTCCAGTTCACCGAGTTCGGCCAGTTTGGCCAAAATACCCGTAGGCCCGCCAGCGACATGAATGCCCCATGCGGAAACAATAATGATGACCAGAAACGCAATAATGCCCTGCTGAAAGTCAGCCATGACTACCCCCCAGTAACCGGCTGCCAGCACGTAAATAGCACAGATCAGCGAAAACACTACCAATCCGATCCAGATGGGCCAGCCGAACAGGAATGCGCAGACCTTGCCCATCGCAATGCCGACCCAGCCGAGCACGAACATGTTCATGAAGAACTGCCAGCCGGCCATCCAACCACGCAAAAGTTCGCTGCCTAGTCCAGAGAAGCGTACCACGTTCCATTCGGCTTGGGTGTAGGCGAGGGACCGGCGGAAAATGCGCGTGGACACGAACGCACTGATAGCCGCCCAGCCACAGAAGAACGTGTACCAGATGCCTGCCATACCATTCTTGTAGATCACACCGGTGATCCACATCGGTGTATCGGTGGCAGTGTGCGTCGCATAAACGCTGCTAGCCGGAAGCCACCACGGGAGGCCACGTCCGGCCAAAAAGAAGTCGGCCTCAGAGCGTTTGCCCAAGCGGTAGAAAAGAACACCGCTGCCGATCATCAAAAGCAGGAAAAGGCCTACCCATAGCCAGTCCAGAAAGACAAACTCGACGTTCATGCAACAGTCATGCTTGGCGCGGCGTCAATAATAGCATTTTTCTAATTCAGCGTGCAGGGTTCCGGGCGGGCCAATCGCCCAGAAGCTTCCAGCATAGCCATAGCGCACGTGGCACATGGAAGCAGCCCTTATAGGGGCCGCCCTTGAAGCGGTGTGTCACACGCCCTTCACGGTCGAGGTAGCCGTACCACTCGCCATGTTCCGTATCGACGAAGTAATCCAGTATGTATTGGTGCACCGCGCGGAACGCTGTTAAATCCTCCGGATACCTGGTCTGCGCGTAGTTCAAGAGGTGGGCATACATAGCCTCGCAGTGTGGCCACCAGAGTTTCATGGACCACTCGAGTTGCACCGGACTGTACCCGTCGGCGTCAAGGAAGTAGTAAAGTCCGCCGTTGTCAGGGTCCCAGCCCAAGGCATGTGAGTCCCGCACCATCGTGCGGGCGAGGGCTTGCATGTCTTCGCGGCCGAGGTGCTGAGCCAAGTGCTGCAAGAACCACCCAGCCTCGATGGCGTGGCCTGGGTTGATCAGTCGTCCTGCGGGTCCTGCAAGACGCGTACCGTCTGGTGCGACATTCTCGAACACCTTGCCCCCTTGTACGTGAAGCCGTATCCGGCGGAAGCAGTCGTCCACTTCTGCATCGCTGTCCACCTCTGGCATGACTTCGTCCACAAGGTTGAGCAGCATCATGGGCACAGCCAGCATTTGGGTGGGCGGGGCTCCGGAAAGTGCCGGACGTCCGACCTTTGACCAGTCATAGGCCCAACTCCAGATGGATTCCACCATATGTTGCGCCTTCGTGACGAGATGGGTCTTGCCGGCGGCGCGCCCGTATTCGGCCAGGGCCATGGCATAGAAGCACTCGGTAAAGATCTTGCGTTGCTGGTAGAGGGGACGGCCATCTTCCGCCAGCGCAAAGTAAACCCGGCCATCCGGCCGCAAAGCATGTGTCTGCAAGAAGGTCATGCCGCTATGCGCAAGGTCGAACCAGTTTGCCCGCTGCGCGACCGTATTGAAGAGCTTGCTAAACATCCACACCTGACGCGCAACAAGCCAGATATGCTTGGTTGTGTCGTATACGGTGCCGTCGCGATCGAGATTGTTGTAGTAGCCACCATGGATGGGATCAGGGGAATGGCGTTCCCAGAAGGGCAACACGCGTTCAAAGAGCTCGTGCTCGAATTGCGTACGTAAGTGGCTGCGTTCTTGTAGTGTCATCGTGATCGGGAAGTCAATTTCATTAAATTAGTAACGTACAGTCTGCCTAAATGCAGCGGATCAACAACATTCCCCGAACCACTTGGAGGTGACAAAATCAGTTACGACCGACGCACATTCATCCATACGGCGGCGGCCAGTGCCGTTGGTTTCGCCCTGCATTCAGGTGTGCCGAAGCCGCGCCGCCGGCCCAATCCCATTGGTGTCTCCACGTATTCGTTTTGGCGCTTTAACGGACCGAAAGAAGCATACCCGATCGAAGATTGCATCGATCAAGCGGCAGCCATGGGTTTTGACGGTGTCGAAATCTTGCACGTGCAGATGGCGTCAGAGGAGCCTGGATACCTACAAGATCTCAAGCGGCGTGCCTTTGTAAACGGCTTGGACCTTATGGGTTTTTCCACGCATCAGGGCTTCATGTCGCCGGACGTGGACAACAGGCAGCGAAACATCAACAACACTATTCGGCAGATCGAACTCTGCTACGACTTGGGGATTCCAACCATGCGGTTGAACACGGGTCGCTGGGGGACTTCGGCTTCCTTTAGTGCACTCATGGACAACCGGGGCATTGAGTCGGCACTTGAAGGTTATACGGACGAGGATGCGTTTGGCTGGGTTATCGGATCGATCGAGCGTTTGATCCCGAAAGCGGAACAGTGCGGTGTACTTCTGGGGCTTGAGAATCACTGGGGGCTGGGGCGCACGCCTGAGGGAGTGCTGCGCATTGTGGAAGCCATTGATTCACCGTGGCTCAGGGTGACCCTTGATACGGGCAACTTTCTGGAGGATCCGTACGACAAGCTCGAAATGCTTGCGCCGCATACGATACTTATGCAGGCGAAGACTTATTACGGGGGTGGGACGTGGTACACGCTGGAACTGGATTACGACCGGATAGCTGACATCATGCGCCGGCATAATTACGGAGGTTACGTGTCACTGGAGTTCGAGGGCAAGGAAAGCGAGAAGACGGCTATCCCGAAGAGCCTAGAGCTGCTGCGCAGCGCATTCAGCTAAGTCTGGATGCTGGCAGCCCGGTATACGGCGCCCGGATGTGTGGAACTGGTTCGCACTTCGGATGCGACTTGTGCACGGGACGGGCTGTTGTTGCGCCCTGAAGTCGTGGGTATCTGCGGCAGTGATCTGCACTTCTGCCACGACAGTTCCCCCGATCAGTATCCGTTGCCGCCCGGCTTCTCAGGACACGAGTGCGTGGCGATTGTCGAAGAAGGTTCGGCATATCCATGTGGTACGCGTGTTCTGGCTCTTGCCCCTGACTATGACGCCTTTGCAGAAGGGCTGGCCGCGACGCAAGACAGTGTAATTCCCGTTCCAGAAGGCTTGGCTGCTGAGCGGGCGGTGCTGGCCCAGCAGTTGGGTACCGTAATCTATTGCTCCCGAAAGCTGCCGAATGTACTGGATCGCAACGTGGTCATTATCGGTCAGGGGCCAGCCGGCCTGCTCTTTACCATGCTGCTAAGTCGCATGGGAGCGCGTACCATAGTGGGCATCGATCTCGAGGCGCACCGGCTAAGGCTGGCAGCAGCCTTGGGAGCCACATGTACGGTATGCGCATCACAGGAAGACACAGTGGAGGTTGTGCGTGAACATACGCAGGGGACGATGGCGGATCTCGTTGTTGAAGCGGTAGGCAAAGCTGAAACACTGGACCTGTGCAGCGTGCTGGTCCGACCACATGGCCACATAGCGCTCTTTGGGATGCCGAAAGCGCAGGTGCTCCCCGTGGATGTGGAGGCGTTTCTGCGCATGAATGTGCGCATTACGACAAGTGTTTTTGCACAACGGGAACCGGGTTTGCACTCGTTCCGACTGGCGCTGGAGATGGTGGCCAGCGGACGGCTGGATCCATGGCCGCTGGTGTCGCATCAGTTACCTTTTGCATCCATCGCACGCGGCTTTGTGCTGGCCGAAACCAGAACAGAGAGTGCTGTAAAGGTGCTCTTGCATCTATAGGGAATGTCCCGCTTTTCCCGCCTTTTTCGTGCCTACCTGCTCCCGGGCATCGTTTTTCAGTCGGTGCTCATTGGCGGCGCATATGCGACTGGCCGCGAAATCGTGCAGTATGGCGCCCAGTATGGCGCCCGCGGCGTGTGGTGCATTGGGGCTATTGGTGTCGGGTTTTCCCTGATGGCGGCACTCAGCTTTGAATTTGCTCGTCGGCACCGTACCTACGACTACCGGAATTTTATGCGTGCGCTCACCGGTCCGGCATGGCCGCTCTTTGACGGTGTGTACACGTTGATGGTACTCATTACAGTGGCCGTTGTTATTGCTGCATCCGTTGAGGTCGCACAGGAAGTGCTGGGGATCCCTTACTTCTTGTCTGTCGGGCTGGTCATCGTTTTGGTAGGGGCTCTTGAAATTGCGGGACGTCGCCCGATCGAACGTTTCAAGACGGTGGGCTCAATTTTGCTGTATGGTGCCTTTGTGGTGTTTGCTGTGGTTGTGCTCAGTGCCACATGGGACAATGTAGGCCGCGTGTTTGCCACCGGAGACCACAGCTATGCACCGGCGCAAGCGCCCGTTGCACTGCTCTTTACGGGTGTTCTATACGTGGCTTACAATCTTGGGGCCATGCCTGCGACGCTGTTCGTATTGGATACTCAGACCAGCACACGTCAGGCCGTTACGGCCGGGCTCATCACAGGATTGCTTTCGGTTGTACCATTTGTGATCACTTACCTTGCTTTCATGGGGCATTACCCCAATGCGGAGGTGATGGGTGCCGAGGTACCATGGCTTGCGTTACTGCCGCAAAGCCTGGTACACGTCTACGCTGTGGTGATTCTGTGGACCCTTATAGAAACCAGTACGGGCATGATACACGCGGTTGTGCACCGTGTGGATGCCCATTTCGAAGACGCAGCCCGCCCAGCTCTGACGCGCACACAGACGGGCCTCATAACCGCCGGCATTCTGATCGTGGCGGCCGGTTTGTCACGCTTTGGCCTGGTCGCGCTCGTTGCCCGCGGGTACGGCCTGTTGGCGTACGGTTTTCTGCTACTTTTTGCTTTGCCGCTGCTGGCGCGCTTCTTGCTGCGTCGCCTCTAGCACACAAACCCGGGTGAGTGCCGGGGTTCCGCGAATCTGGTGGTTAGATCAGATCTACGTCTTGTGCCTGGTCTCCTTTTGGACCAGACGCCACCGTAAATTCCACGCGCTGGTCTTCTTCCAGCGTCCGGAATCCGTCTATACGAATCTCGCTGTGGTGGACAAACACGTCCCGTTTACCGGTGTCACGCTTGATAAAGCCATAGCCTTTATCAGGATTGAACCATTTAACGGTGCCTTGCTCACGAACATCCATGTTGCATTGCCTCTCGGCAGTGGGTAAAGAAAGAATAAAAGCGGTGTGGTAGCGCAACCAAGGCCCGCCGTTAAATTGGTCTGCCCTGTGCGACTGATCCCACGAGTTGGCGCGCTTATACGAGCATTGTGGACGTGGGTCCACCGATTCGTTGGTTTTGATCGTGCATATTTTGTAAATATGCCGTCTGCAGGCCAACATCGAAGAGGGCTTATGACACCAATCCAGCGTGCGCAAGACTACGACGTTTGCATCATTGGATCGGGAGCGGGTGGTGGCATGGCTGCAAAGGTATTGACGGATGCCGGGGCGAAAGTGGTGATGCTAGAGGCCGGACATCCATGGTATGCCGAGACGCATGCGGCCATGCTGCAGTGGAACTACAGTTCACCTCGGCGGGGTGCACCAACGCCTGAAAAACATTTTGGCGAGTTCGATGGCACAACCGGTGGCTGGGTCATTGAAGGCGAGCCCTATACGCACGTGCCCGGTACAAGATGGGACTGGTTCAGGGCACGTTGTTTGGGAGGGCGAACCAATCACTGGGGTCGAATTTCATTGCGGTTCGGGCCTGATGACTTCAGGCGGCGCAGCATTGATGGCTTGGGCGATGATTGGCCCATCGGCTATGAGGATATCAGTCCGTACTATGACAAGGTTGAACGCCTTGTTGGGGTCTTCGGTACGCGAGAAGGCTTGCGAAATGAACCGGATGGCCATTTCCTGCCACCGCCAGAGCCGCGTTGCTACGAACGCCTGCTTCAAAAAGCTTGCGCAGGCATGGGTATACCAGTCATTCCGTCCCGCCTGTCTATCTTGACGCGCCCTCATAATGGACGTCCGGCATGCCACTATTGTGGCCAGTGTGGGCGAGGCTGCACGGTGAACGCCAACTTTTCCTCGCCCTCCGTTTTAATTCGACCTGCGGAATCTACCGGCAACCTCACACTTATTACACATGCGATGGCCCGTGAAGTGCTGACTGACGGGCATGGGCTGGCTACCGCAGTTTCGTACGTCAGCAAGGAGGATGGTCAGGAATACCGGGTACGTGCAAGGATTGTGGTGTTGGCGGCCAGTGCATGCGAGTCGGCCCGACTTTTGCTCAATTCCAAGAGCGTGCGGCACGCCAACGGGCTCGCGAATGAAAGCGATACCGTAGGTCGCTATCTGACAGATTCTACCGGTACTACCGTAACTGGTGTGATCCCCAGGCTCATGAATAACATTCCGCACAACGAGGATGGTGTCGGCGGCATGCATGTCTACATTCCATGGTGGCTTGAGGACCGAAAGTTGGACTTTGTGCGCGGATACCATATTGAACCTTGGGGCGGACGTGACATGCCGGCTTACGGATTCATGAAGGACATCCATGGGCTGAATCGTATCGGTGTGGACGGCTCGCCTCGGGCGCGCGGTGGTGGCGGTTACGGGGTACAACTGAAGGAAGACTACCGCCGGCTCTACGGGGCGATAGTCGGCCTCAGTGGTCGCGGTGAAATGATTGCGCGTCACGAGAACCGCTGTGAAATAGATCCTGTGCAGGTCGATCGGTATGGCATTCCCGTGCTACGATTCAACGTAACGTGGAGTGATCAGGAGTATGCGCAAGTGAAGCACATGCAGGAAACTATGCGCAGTATTATTTGGGCGATGGGCGGTAAGCCACTGGATTCAATGCCTTCAAAGGAGGAGGAATACGGCATTCTGGCACCGGGGCAGATCATTCATGAAGGCGGCACAACGCGTATGGGGAATGATCCCCGTACCAGTGTGCTGAACAAGTGGTGCCAGGCACACGACGTTAAGAATGTATTTGTGGCAGATGGTGGTCCGTTAGTTTCCCAGGCCCACAAGAACATCACTTGGACTATTTTGGCGCTGGCTTGGCGGACCAGCGAGTATATTGTGGAAGAGCGAAAACGAGGCAATTTGTAATGGATCGCCGCGAATCTTTGCGATTGCTGGCTACACTTCCGTTGCTGACCTGTGTTAAGCCTGTGTCCGATGCGGCGGTTGTGAAGGGGCAGGCAACAGCGTCGAAAAAACAGGCCGCACCGGAATTCTTCACCGAGCACGAGTGGGCTACCGTCACACTGCTGTCGGATTTGATTATTCCGGCAGATGACAGGAGTGGCAGCGCATCGGATGCGGGGGTGCCGGCGTTTATTGATTTCATGATGATAGATCAGCCTGAACTGCAGCTTCCAATGCGGGGCGGGCTGGCTTGGCTGGATGCGTACAGCAGGAAGGTGGCAGGGGGGGTGTTTGTGGGCCTGTCTCCGGAGGATCAGAAGCGCGTCTTGGACGACGTGGCCTGGCCCGAAGAAATGGCCACACTCGATGTACTTCCGGGTGTAGTGTTCTTCAGCCGATTCCGGGACATGGTGGCAACCGGGTTCTGGACGAGCCGGATAGGTGTGGAGGATTTGCAGTACATGGGCAACGTGTACGTGCAAGAGTGGACCGGCTGCCCGCAGGAGGTTCTCGATCACCTCGGCGTTTCATAACCCAGGCTTGGGTGCACCGCGGCAAGGTACTTCTTCTTTGTCGGAGCGAATCCCATCCACTTACGGCCGTTCCACTTGGCGCTGAAGTTTATAGTATGTGCGCCAGGCTAACTGGGCTGGATATCGGGTTGAAGTCCCGTCAGGAGAAGGGTGAGCTCCCCCCTCCGGTCGCGAGCCGTGCGGGGGTCCCCACGAGGGGCCACGCGAAGCGTCGGTAGCGGATAAAGTCGGCCGGCTATGGAGCACCGAAAATATCGAGGTCTGGAAGGACGAGGTTTTCTACTGGGCTGAAGTCCACCCCTCTGAGCCGTCCAAGCGAGGCGAAGGAGGATTCCACGGTGTCCGAGAACCCGAACGGTTGATACGTCCAGCGTGGGGACCGGGGCGGTCTCACCACCGCCCCGCGGTCGTACGGGGCCGCATCGGGAAGGGGGCCCCCGGTAGCTGATGAGGCCCGATGGTGGGCCGTCCGATCCGGCCCTAGTAGCGGGGAAGCGGGCGAACTAGGGGTCCTCGGGCCCGGCGGAGTTCGTGGAGCGAAGGGCCGGAGCCCAGGAAATTCGCGGAACCCAAGCCGGCGCCGCGTCCCGGAGCGGGGCAGCGGGGTCCCAGCGGTCCAGCGAATACGGCCGGCGGCGAAGCGGAACCCCAAACAGAAGAGGGTCGCCCGGCGGCTCCCCCTAACGGCGGAAGCTCGGCCCGAGGCTGACCTCGGATGGAAGCGGAAAGCCGCCCCCGGAGTGGACGGGGGACCGGTACGCGAACGGGCGGATGGATCGGTGGACCGATCGGCCCGAACGCGTACCCACCGGGCGCTCCCGGGCGCTTCCAAGCCGACGGGGTATATTCCGAAGGCGGAGGGGAGGTGGCGACCGCTCGGTATCGCGGCGCGGCGGACCAGATCGTCCAGCAGGCGCGGGGCGATGTCGTTCGGACTCCGATCGACGAGACGGAGTTGCTCGGGTTCCGGCCGCCACGATCGGTGCCTAACGCGTTGGAGGCGTGGGCGGTCGGTACGATGGCTTGTTGGGCTCCGAGAAGGCTCAGCATATGGCTCTTGTTAAGTGGTTTTTGTGGAGACTCGGCAGGCCTAGCCCTTCCAGGGATCGGGAGGATTGCAGGGCACTGCCGTAACCGTACCGTCGTCGTTGAACGTTACATTCATGCCATGCGCCTCCAGCCTTTTTCCGTCGTCGCTGTCGGTGTATATCACGGTGTCACAATACTCTATCACGTATTGGACGCAGTTAGCGAAATTCGCAAGCCCTGAAAGCCATGCCCCCTTATTCATTGTGCATTCAGGCGTGGCAAGGACGCGATAAGTGTCTAGATTCTTGTAGTTCTTCATGCTGAGACGCTGCATCCGCAGTAATTCAACGAGGAACTCCCCAGCATCAGCTACGCCCCAATGGCCTCCGTTTGAAAGCTGGCCTGCTTCTTCCCACTCGAACAAGACATGGTATTCGGGCACATTGGTGATGAACATGAGCTTGTGTTCCTCCCATTTGGATTCTGTCAGTGCCTCTATTTCGGAAGCGAGGCCTTGAGGCGCTTCCTTGACTGATGAATCGCAGGCGGCAAACAGCACAACGACAATCGGGATTAAGAGTATGCGATTCATTGTACAGGTTGGGTTAAGTTGTCCTAGTCGGACTCACATCGCGCCAGTGTCATACTGCCGTCGTCGTGTACCTCGGCTATGTTATAGCCGACAGTGGTTATGGTTTTGTCTCCTTCCTCTACTGGGATTTGAAGCCCCACATCGCAAACCTCTACTAAGTCCTCAAGACAACGCGCATAAGCGGCTGCCTCCCTGCGGCCAGCGTCAATAGGCATAGAGCACGTATAAGGGGCCATGGTCTTGTGAGCAACCAGATCTACCGGCCTGCCAATGCTGGTGGACCAGTACAGACCGCCTGGAAGAGCATGGTGCTCCCCGCCAAATACTTTCCTGTCTTTAGACAGCCACAGGGACGGCTCCGAGAGCACCAAGTCCTCAAGGCTGCGCTCTGCGTCCATAGAAGAGTCACAGCCCCACACAAACAGCAGGGCCAGCGATACAGCAATTACGCCTTTCGTTTTACACCTCCGTGTTTGATTCCAACAACATAAGGAATCTCTGATTTAATGCGTACGACAGGCCGGTATCCATCTGCTGTAGCATGGCAATGTTCCGTGTTGGGGATGATAGGTTGTTTGCCGTTACATGATCTGGCGAGCCTGATCATGGAGAAGGGAGCCGGGGCCTAGCCGACGGTGGCTCCATTGGCTGTACGCAGGCGGGGCCTAGGGCCGTAAGGCTGGTTATCGAGTGCGTCGGAGCGGCCCCTGATCGGGTCACTTGGACTCCCCGGTACGGGTCCCGAAGATGGATCGCAGGGGCCCTCCCTCCGGGCGTAGTCCCCTTCTCCATGGTCCGGTCTCTAAGGCTATACGGCGACTTCCGGTGGCCTCGCCTCCCACAGAAAACCGGCCCGTTCACGGGCGATGGCGGGGACCGCGACCTTGGGGGCCTTACGCCGTTTCCGCGCTGGATCGCGTGGGCACCCCCGCTTTGACGCCTTTGGGCGGAGGGCTACGGTCCGGGCCGAACCGTACGGCGGTCGCGGTGGCCACGCTACGCTGACTCGGGGATACCCGGTGTATGTCCAGGCCGCGCTGACCCGTGCTTGGCGGGCGGGCCCGTGGCCGGTCTGGTGATGGAACCGTACCGCAGGGTGGGGCCCGACAATCGCGGGGACGGCACCCGGCCCAGATACGCCATCAAGGCCGTCGGGTGGGCCAAGCGGCGGAAGTCTCCCCGCTCACCTAGCCGCGGCCAGGCGGTAAACAACCCCGTACCCCGGAAGCCCGGTAAGATCGGGACCCCTTCCCGGAATCGGGGCCGCGCCGCGGTTTGCTCCATCGGCGGCTCTACGTCCCGAAGCGGCGCTTGCAGAAAGTCTATCGGGGCCCAATGGCCTCCCCGCCCGGGCGCA
>JAAXGT010000117.1 GCA_012271205.1 Rhodothermales bacterium | reverse complement strand
AACGGGCTCGCCTGGAAAGCGAGTGTACCCTGACCGGGTACCGAGGGTTCGAATCCCTCCCTCTCCGCTGTACCGATTCGTGTGGTTCAAACGCGATACGGCCGCATAGCCTGCCTTGGAACGCAGTCAGTCAGGGTTTTGGAGAGACTCTAAATATCGCAAACGCGCTTTCAGTGCGACACCGGATTTTCCTCATGAACCAGCGCAAGATTGTGGCCTTGACAGCTCCAAGTGGAGCCGGCAAAACCACATTGGCCCGTCGCGTGCTGGCGGCCTTTCCCGAAATGCAATTTTCGGTTTCAGTGACCACACGTCCCCCAAGGGACACCGAGCGCCACGGTGTGGACTATTATTTTGTATCCGCTAACGAGTTCAGGCGACTCATCGAAGTCGATGCACTCGTAGAGTATGAAGAGGTCTATCCGGGCCGGTTCTACGGTACGTTGCGGTCCGAATTTGAAGGTTCGGGTGTGCCGGTGTTGCTCGACATTGACGTCAAGGGGGCCACCAGAGTACAGGCGGCGTATAGCGGACTCACGATATTTGTAGCACCGCCCTCATTGGAGGTACTGAAGGCGCGTTTGCAAGCACGCGCTACGGAGTCTGGCCCGGCCCTTGAGGCCCGGTTGCGGCGTGCCGAAGAAGAACTCGCCTACGCCGAACAATTTGATGCCGTACTTATAAATGACGATGTGGAACGGGCCGCGAACGACGCCATTTCAATTATTGGGAGGTACCTGAGCAAGTGAGTGAGGCTGACACCATGAAAGCGCTGCAAGGCAAACGCCTGCTTCTCGGCGTGTGCGGCAGCATTGCTGCGTACAAGGCTGCCGCACTTGTTCGTCTGCTTCGGCGTGTGGGGAGTGAAGTGCAGGTACTGGCGACTCCGGACGCGTCTCGGTTTATTTCACCGCTTACGCTGGGAGCTTTGTCCGGCAATCGCGTTCTGGTGGAGATCTTTGAGGAAGGTTCGGAAGAATCGTGGACGCAGCACATCACGCTAGGGCATTGGGCGGACTTGTACGTGATTGCGCCGGCCACCGCACAAACCTTGGCCAAGCTCGCGCATGGATTCTCAGATTCCATGCTGACCGCCACAGCTCTGGCCGCGCGCTGCCCGGTTCTGATTTGTCCCGCCATGGACCATGACATGTACATGCATCCGGCGGTTCGGGCCAATCTCAAGCGACTCAAGGGGTTGGGTTATCAGGTCATGCAGGCGGCCTATGGCGAGCTCGCCAGTGGATTGGTGGGGTTGGGACGGCTGCCGGAGCCGGAGGCTATCTTGGAGCGCGTCGCCGAGCTCGTGCCCGGTGTACTGCGTGGCAAAAAAGCGCTTGTGACCGCCGGCCCGACGCGTGAGCCCATAGACCCTGTACGTGTGCTGAGCAATCACTCAACGGGTACTATGGGCTTTGCGCTTGCAACATCGCTAGTGCGACGAGGAGCTCACGTAACGCTCGTGACCGGACCTACGCTATTGCCTACGCCTGCCGGCGTGCATCGGGTTGATGTGGCCGCGAGTGCCGAGATGCACGAAGCAGTAATGGCCCATTCTGATGCGGATTATGTGTTCATGGCTGCGGCTGTGGCGGACTATACACCGGTGGAGCCATCCACATCCAAGCTCGCAAAGAGAGAGGACGGGTTAGTACTACGTCTGCGGCGTACAACGGATATTCTCGCGGAGCTGGGTCAGAACCGCCGTCCGGCCCAAACGCTGGTGGGTTTCGCCATGGAAACAGAAGACGGTATCGCACGTGCTCGGCAAAAGCTTATCGCAAAGAACCTCGACTGGATTGTGCTCAACCATGTCAATGAGGACGGCGCGGGTTTTGGTAGCGGTACAAACCGAGTCATATTGCTGGGACGAGACGGCTCATCTCATGCCCTGCCAGTTATGCCAAAGCAGGAGGTGGCCGAAGTGCTGCTTGAGCGGATCCTTGAGGGTTGTGAATAATCCTGTGGGCATTTAGCGGATAAACGCAGCTGGTACAGGCCGCTTTGGGCGGTATTTTGTGCCATGGGCATTAACGACCTGAGCACATCGCTGCAAGCGGTACGCAATGGGCTCGACCAAGAAATTGCGTTGCACGGTCCTCTGATTCCAATAGAGGGCCATGAGATGAGGCGTAACCCCGCTTTTGCCGCCCACATGATGTTGTTCATTCAACCCAAACATCCGGTTCGTTCGCTCAGAACACTGGAGGAAGTTCAGGCGTTTGTCGAACGCACGCAGCTGGTTCCGATTGATGCGCAGCGGACGCGTGCTGTGCCGGGGGAAGGAAATCCGAAGGCCCGGCTGGTCGTGATTGGAGAAGCACCTGGGGCGGATGAAGATCTTCAGGGGCGGCCATTCGTAGGTCGGGCCGGAAAGCTTCTGGATAAGATGCTGGCGGCCATAAGTCTTTCGCGTGACGAATTTTTTATTACGAACATTCTCAAAAGCCGCCCGCCCGGCAACCGCAATCCGAAACCGGACGAGATAGCTGCACATATTCCTGTGTTGTATCGCCAGCTTTCACTGATTCAGCCGCAGATTATTTTGTGCTTGGGTCGGGTCGCCGCCGGAACGCTACTCAACACGAGAGCGTCTTTAAGAAGCATGCGTGGGAAGGTGCATGACTTTCATGGCACCAGTCTGGTAGTCACCTTTCATCCGGCGGCGCTCCTGCGTAATGCGGCATGGAAACGGCCCGCGTGGGAGGATCTTCAGCGATTGCAGCAGATGTACACAAACTTAAAGTCCAGCAGGCTTTTTGCGCATGACGCCCACTGACGATCTCGGATTTGCCCAGTACGAGGACGACGCTGTTCGAAACACCCCGCTTGTAAGGGTGCACAGTCTTCATGAAGGTGCGGCGCGTCTTCCACCGCAGGCGCTTGATGTGGAGAAGGCGATTCTAGGGGCGATGCTAACGGACAAGGAGGCCGTTGCTACCACCATCGAGGTGCTGCCGGAAGGAGCCTTCTATTCGCACAAGCACGCCAGAATCTATAATGCAATCTGCCATCTCTTCGAAAAGGGAGTAGAGGTGGATATCATCACCGTTCAAGCAGTGTTGCGCGATCGCGAACAATTGGACGGTGTGGGGGGAGTGTACTACTTAAACGAGCTTACGATCAGTATCGCGTCGTCGGCCAATGTTGAGTATTATGCGCGCATTGTGGCTGAAAAGGCGCTGTTGCGTAGCCTCATTACCACGATGACGCAGGCCATATCCGATGCGTATCAGCCCGGCACGGAGGCGTTCGAGCTGCTGGATCATACGGAGGGCGAGATTTTCAGGATTTCTGAATCAATCCTCCGCCGCAACGCCCTGAAGCTTGGAGAGGTGCTGAAGCATACGCTGGATCATATCGATATTCTTGGGCGGCGCACGGAAGATTTAACTGGTGTGCCCAGTGGTTTTACGGACCTTGACAAACTGACGGGCGGTTGGCAAAACTCGGATCTGGTCATAATTGCAGCAAGGCCTTCGATGGGGAAGTGTGTGGAAGCCAATACGCCGTTACTTTTGGCGGATGGACGCTTGGTGCGCATTGCCGACGTTTGTGCTCGCGCTG
Organism: Rhodothermales bacterium; assembly: GCA_012271205.1. Classification (GTDB taxonomy): domain Bacteria; phylum Bacteroidota; class Rhodothermia; order Rhodothermales; family Bin80; genus JAAXGT01. Next base: position 977 of record JAAXGT010000117.1, on the reverse strand, counting down.
AGGCGAGCTTGCTCACCCTTGGGGACCATCAGCGGTTTCACTTGACGCAGCCCGCGGCCTTTGTGTCGGATGGCCTTAAGCCAGTGTTCAAGGTAAGCACGAGTCTGGGGCGCACTGTGACAACCACAATTACGCATCCGTTTCTTACCCCAAGGGGTTGGGAGCCGCTCTCTGTCCTGCGTCCTGGAGAAGCGATTGCCGTACCCAGAGAATTGGACGTTTTTGGGTGGCACGTCGTGCCGGAGCAGCGCTTGGCCAGTCTTGCGTTAAATGTTCGGCGCCCTGCGCGGAATATACGTCCTTTCCCCGGGCGTGGTACGCGTGTGGCCCCAACCCGTCTTAAAACGCTTCCGGATTGGGTGTTTACTCTTTCCCGTTCATCCGCTGCGTGTCTGGTGGAGCACCTCCTAGCAGACGGCAGGCGCGTGGAGGTGGCGACTGGGCGCCTGGCTCAGCAATTGGCACACCTTCTTTTACGGTTCGGGATTCTATCTCGCGTTACCTGTAAACCCGGTGCCTGGTTGATCACGGTGCTGGATCCGTACTGGAAGCGGCGGCTGTATTCGCCACTCGATCCTGATGCGAGTCAGATTGTGTTTGACAAGGTTATAGCTGTTGTGCCGGCAGGTGTGCGTCCGGTGTATGACCTGACTATTGACGAAACACACAACTTTGTAGCTTCAGATGTGTGCGTTCACAATACGGCACTTGCTTTGGCGTGTGCGCGCAATGCCGCGATGGATTCCCGCAAGTCCACCCCTTGTGCAATCTTCTCGCTGGAAATGGCCGCGCAGCAGTTGGCCCAGCGCCTGCTTGTTTCAGAGGCCCGAGTTGATGGGCAGAAAGTCCGTACGGGCAAACAAATGCGTAGTGAAGATTGGAAGCGCCTTACGAACGCAGCCGGACGTCTCCAGGCAGCGCCAATATATATAGACGATACGCCCGCACTCAGTGTGCTGGAAGTGCGTGCCAAGTGT
>JAAXGT010000210.1 GCA_012271205.1 Rhodothermales bacterium | reverse complement strand
GGGTTACGGAATCGGGGGACGGTTGGCCCGAATTTCAAATGGCGATTCGGCTGGCGGCTTCGCTTCAGGAGTCTGCGTTGCTGCAGGAGGCGCAGCGTATCGTTTATGATGAATCGGAGCTGGGCAAGCGGGAAATTATGGAGCCAGACTTAAGGCAAAGACTACAGGAAACGGTAACGCAAGCGCTGGCCGGAACGCTTGAATTGCGCCAGTACGTACCGTACGAGCAACGCCGCCTTCGCTGATCGCCCGCTTTGTGCTATGGCGCTGAGGGGCCGTCAGCCCCAAAACAAGCCTCTGCTCCTGCCCATTGCTTTTTCACAATTCCGGACGAGTCCAGTGGTGAATGCGGCTTGTTTTAAGAAGCTCAAGTTCGCGGTGCACCAAGGAAGGGTCTCTTGTCAATCTGTTACATGGATCCCCGAAATCAATCTGTAATTCTGGGGTGCACAGTAGTTGAAAATGCCGCACTTTGATCACGCTGGTGACGAGTGCTCAGCACATCGCACTGTAAGAGATCTTGCTCAACCCATCTTTAACGTGCGCCGTGTAAAGGCGTTATTCTACAGCAGGGGTACAACCGGCTCAACCACGGTTGCACTGGTTGGTAGCGGCCGTGGTACCTCATGGAGGTAGTGGCAGGAGGTGAGTATTGTGGTGTAACCAGGCAGGTATAGCATCAGCCTGGGACAACACACGTGCCATAGCCACCAGTTTGACCCGGATCGCGTCTGGCCGAGAGAGCGTGCGAGAGAATCTCGGGGGACCTGTTATGGTGGCGCAAGTAATCGGCCAGGCCGCGCGCAGCGGGCCGCCGGCCTTCTGGCACATTGTGGCGGTGCTATCGATTACGCTCGCGATCGTAAACATCTTGCCCATTCCTGTACTGGATGGCGGGCACTTGGTATTTCTCGTCTACGAGGCGATTGTTCGCCGAGAGCCATCTGTCAAGTTTCGAATGGTCCGCAGCAGGTTGGTCTTGCGTTGCTTGGCCTACTCATGGTGTTTCTCATCTTGAATGACATTATGCGCTGGGCCGGAATCGGCGGCTAACTGTGCCTTTGACTTACAATCATGAGGCCGGAACTGGTTGGACGGCTTGGTTAATGGTGCTGGTCCTCCCGTTGTTGGAATGAGTCCTGCCCCAGCCCCTTGCAGTCAGATTCGTGCCTTTATGCATGTTCGAGCGTGCACGAACCCGGCGATGTCGATTTGTCGGGGGCAATGCAAAGCGGAAGTACGTGAGAATCTGGGTGTTCAGGCTTCCAATCTGGCACCAGAGCGCATAACCCGAATCAGGCAACCCGGATCAGTAACGTTCCTGAAATGGGATTGGCACCCTCAGGTCCAAAGAGAGCTCGAAAGGATAAATCCTAAGTCCTGAGAGGTTCCTCGTATAGTGCTTTGAAGCCCTGCACGGCCCCATTATTGCAGCTGTAATCGTATAATATCGTTCCATTTGGGTCACCGTCGGCACTCCCCATCACTTTATGCCATCTTTCAGGCGTCCCAAACGCCATTGATCAGAATTTTCTGAATACAGTTGCGATTGATGGCACACAAAGTTTAATTGATACAGGCAGCGACCATTGGCTAGCGCGCACAGCAAACTCCGCAGGATTAAGGCCAAGCGATTGCGTCAATTGTCACAGAGAATTGTCGGTGTCAGCATGGCGAGGCTGAGTCATCGTGTTTCAATACAACGAATTGGGCCAGTGGCTTGGATATTGCTGGTGGCAACTTTGCTTCCTGCCCAGGCAATGGCGATATCCGAGGATCTGACACCTGCCTCCTCCGGCAAGATTGCAGGTCGCATCGTGGAAGCAAACACGGGTACTCCTCTACCCGGAGCTACCGTCAGAATCGAAGGCACAACGCTGGGTGCGGCCGCTAACAATGACGGCTATTACACGATAATCAACGTCAAGGCCGGGACATACTCACTCGAGGTGTCCATGATCGGTTTCGCCACAGTTCGAGTGGAGAATGTTGGAGTCTCTGCAGACCGGACTACACGTATCAATATTGAGCTACAGGAAGCGGTCATTGAAGGGGAAGAAATTGTCGTCACAGCACAACGCCCGCTCATAGAGTCGGATCGTACGACTTCGGCCTCGTACGTCACTGCTGAGGCCATTGAAAACCTGCCAGTCCAGGAAATGCAGGACCTGCTTCAGCTTCAGCCTGGTGTTGCCTATGACGCGTCCGGGCGACTTCACCTTCGCGGCGGGCGCCATGGTGAGGTGGCTTACATGATTGACGGCGTTCCGATAACCGACCAGTTTAGTGGTGGTAGCAAAATTGAGATTGAAAACAGTTGGGTCCAAGAATTACAAGTCATCAGTGGCACCTTCAACGCTGAGTACGGCCAGGCTCAGTCTGGAATAATCAACGTCGTCTCGAAAGAGGGACGTTCGAGCTTCGAGGGTAGTGGGTCCCTCCATGCAGGTGGCTACCTTAGTGCAAGGGGTGACATCTTTCCGCACGGGGCAACACGGCAATTGGGAGAATTGAATGGAGAGTTCACCCTCGGCGGCCCGGTCCCAGTCCTGCCAGCCGGTTCGTTTTTCGCGACCGGGCGTCTATTTACTACTGACGGATGGCTTTATGGTGAGCGTCGGATGCGTATCGAGGACACTGTTCCGATACAAGAATTCATTCACCAGGCACGTCAAACATCAAGCGACCAGGAAACGCTGATAGGCATCCATGTTCCTGATTCGCTCCAGACAGGTGACGGCGCGCATGTACCTATGAATCCGAGACAGAAGTACGCTTTTCATACGTCTCTGTCTACTCGCCCGGTTCAAGCACTGAAAGTGGGCTATGCCCTGTTTCTAAGTAACCAACAACGCAAATTCTACCAAGACAGCAGGAGATTTGCACCGGACGGACAACCAACCGTTTTCGAACGGGGACAGAACCATATTCTGTCGTTCACCCACACCTTGGCCCCGTCCGTCTTTTACCGGATGGTCTTGTCGTTCCAGCGTGATAAGCAGACCAGATTCCTTTTTGAGAATCCATTGGATCTGCGCTATCAGGGCCTGGCGTACGGGGCCAACGGTTTCCTCTTTGGTGGGACCAGCAACGGGCATACAAAGACCACACAAGACTTGTATTTGGCCAAGGCAGACTTTACGAGTCAAGTCAACCGATTCAACCTGATCGAATTTGGATTCGAATTTCGGCATCACAATGTGAAAACCCGCGACCTGGTGGCTATATCGGACGGTCCGGTTTACGAGGAGCCCAACCTGCGTATTCCGTCCTCAAATACGGCTGGCAATGATGCTTACACCCAAACACCTCGCGAAATCTCGGCCTATCTGCAGGACAAAATTGAAGTCGACGAAATCATCCTGAACGCGGGTCTCCGGTTCGACCATTGGAATCCCAATAGCCGCGTCCCGGTGGATCCAGAGGCAATTACGAATCCGGAAGACGGCATTCGGCTGGCAACCGATTTCGAAGCATCGGAGGCAAGCTTCCAGCTCAGCCCTCGAATTGGACTTGCGTTTCCAATTTCCGTGGCAGGGGTCCTGCATGTATCATACGGCCATTTCTTCCAGATTCCGCGTTTCTCATATATGTTTACCAATTCTGAATTCGAGGTAAAGCTTGGTGACCTGGAAACACTGATGGGCAACGCCAACCTCAAGCCGGAGCAGACGATCGCATATGAGATAGGGCTTCAGCAGGCGCTTGCACCCAAATGGAAGTTCGAGCTTACCGTTTACTACAAAGACATCAAGAATCTGTTGGGCCAGGAAATCATCACCACACGAGACAAGAAAATCTATGCCCGCTACATCAACAGAGATTATGGCAACACGCGCGGGATCGTTCTTTCTCTCATCCGACAGTATCAGGAAAACCTTGGGGCTACATTGGATTACACCTATCAGATAGCCCGGGGCAACGCCTCGGATCCAAACGCAGTATTCTTCGATCACCAGACCAACCCGCCAAGAGAAAGCGAGAAACAAGTTCTCCCGCTTGACTGGGACCAGCGCCACACAATCAACGGCACGCTGATTATAGGTAATGCCAGTAACTGGGCATTAAGTCTGATTGGACGCTATCATACGGGGCAACCCTATACGCCAACAGATCCTGGCAGCGCGCTCGCCGAGCAATTCGAGAACAGCGAGCGGAAGCCCACGCAACTGAGCCTCGACTTGAACTTCAGTAAGCGCCTCCAGTGGGGCAGGGTGCAGCTAAGACTGTTCGCAAAGGCCTACAATCTCCTTGACCGGCTGAATGCAGACCGGGTGTATACCAGTACCGGCAACCCGGCACATCCCTATCGTACCATCGGGGAGACGGAAGTATTGCTGCAGAACCCTAATTTTTCTCTTCAAGAGATTGATCTCCGGCCAGACTTTTATGCGGAGCCGCGGCGTCTTATCGCCGGAATTGAGTTCAACTTTTGATCATGCGGGCGGCTCAAAACTGATTCTGACTTCCGAGATGCCTTCGACCGGATTCCCATTACGTTCCAATGGTTTGGCTGGTGGTATGGCCGCCATCCCGGAGCGGCGCCCGGCGTTGGCTCAGCTTGGGCGAATGTTGCCGATCGGGCTCCTGCTGCTTTCCACTATGGACTTGCGGTCCGGTAATGCCCAAACACGACCCGAGGCTGGCAGGGACCAGCGGCGAACGGGCATTCATGATGGCAATCTCGTCTATACCCGCTTCTCGAACTTCGGCAATCTGGGATCGCGGTATGAGCCGCCCAAAATGGAATGGCCGAAGGGTTCCGGAACGTGGTACGGTTTCGAATTCATCATGATGGCAGCGGCTGAGGTGTTGGATGCCAATCACAACCTGATCAAGATCGTCTCGGAGAATTATACGAACCCTGGATCGTTTGACATCAGCCCCGACGGATCGCATACCTACGGCTGGGAGCCGCTGTCAGGCTATTTTCATCCCGGACAGGCCAACCGGCTCAACTACCCTGCGATGAGCCACCTGAAGGAGACCTGGCCTGCCAGCTGGCCCCATGATTATCCGGGACTGCCGGGTTCCCGAGATGGTCGGTGGAACGGAGAGTTCGGTGCATTTGTGCGTGGGGATCAGGAGAGCTACTATGTAATGGATGACCGCAATAATGATGAGTTTGACTACTATCCATTTACAAGTAGTGCCCAAGATTCTGCCGACTATCCTGTTGGTCTGCGAGGCCTTGGCCTTGAGGTAAAGGTTCGTGGTTATCAATGGGTTTCCGTGCAGGCTGAAGATATACTGATCGTCCGCTATGACATCAAGAACGTCAGCCACAAGCCGCTTGTGCGCGTCGCCTTCGGCATGTATGTGGATCCCGCTGTAGGCGGGCAGGGAGATTCAGTAGACGACTTTGCGGATTTCGAACAGGTAGATGATATTGTCTATATGTGGGATCGGGATGGAATTGACAACCGGGGGCGTCCCGGCGTAGGCTATTTCGGTTTTGCCTTCCTGGAGAGCCCCGGAGACCCGCTGGATGACGCCGACAGTGACCAGGACGGCGTCACCGACGAACGGCAGGACAACCCGAGAGGAACCCTGCTCCTAGGGCAGGACCAGATTGATGCGTTTATCGATTCCCGATATGATCGGGCCGCCTTTGAAAATTTTTTCGGTGCCGTCGAACGACGTCCGGCCTACGAGAAGGGTGTTTGGTGGACCGGAGACGAAGACATGGACTGGGTTGCATTTCAGGATGCCAACGGTAATGGCGTGCAGGATCCCGGTGAGCTGATTCTTGACGACACGGGTTCAGATGGACTTGACCCCGAAGCTGAAGACTATACGGGGCCGGACCGCGACGGCACTGAAGGCAATGGGATGCCCGATGCAGGTGAGCCCAACTTTGGAAAGACAGACAACGATGAGTCGGACCAGATTGGCCTTACCAGCTTCATGCTTCGTCCTGCCGGCAACGTGAGTGACGATGCTCGGACCTGGCGGGAAATGGAGCCAGGCAGATTCGGTGGTTCGATGCCGAGCAACCTGGCTTTCATTTATGGCTCGGGCTATTTCGAATTGCCCCGGAATGAAACCCGAAAGTTTGCCATCGCCAATCTCTTCGGCCGTGATTTTGATGATATCTTGCGCAACAAGCGCACGATGCAGCGTATCTATGATGCCGACTATTCTTTTGCGCGACCGCCCAACAAGCCCAAGCTGACAGCCGTTCCAGGGAATCGTAAGGTTACGTTGATGTGGGACAATCGGGCGGAGTTCTCTCGCGATCCGATCTATGGACGCGACTTTGAGGGATATCTGATATACCGGTCCACTGACCCCTCCTTCAATTCAATTAAGACGATTAGCGATGCGTATGGTATTCCGACTCTGTGGAAGCCGATAGTACAGTTTGATCTGAAAAACGGCCTTATGGGCCCACACCCCATCCAAATCGGCGAATCCGGTGCAGTGTACAATGTTGGCAGCGACACGGGCCTGCGGTACTTCTTTGTTGATGAGGGGCTTGACAACGGTCGGACATATTACTATGCCGTCGTCTCGTATGACCGGGGCTACGATACTGATTTCTTTTCCCGAGGTCTCAGTGATAAAGACAAACTCACGCCAATCGCTCCAAGTGAAAGTGCAAAAATCATACAGACGGATCTGGTCGGCAACGTTACGTTTCTGGACAAGAATACGGCAGCTGTTGTGCCCAATGCGCCAAGCGCGGGTTTTGTCGCAGGGGATATCGCAGGAGAAATCGAGCATGAAGGTCCAGGTACGGGCCGCGTAGACCTCGAGGTAGTCGTGCCTGACAGTATCCGAGACGGCGCGCAGTATACAATCTCGTTCACGGACACCACCCGTTCTTTGCTTACCAAGGGAATACGTATTGAGGAATTGTTATCCGGGCGCATCGTGTACGAGGCGGTGTTCTTTGATAGCTTGGATCTGGTAACTCGCGTGCGGGAAGGCATGCGTTTCAAGATATTTACGCCGCAGGCCGCCGCACCGACTGTCTACGGCTGGACACAAGGAAACAGCAATATCCAAGCCGGAATCGATTTGGTTCCGTCCGGCCGTAGTGTCGCACTGCCTGAAGATCTCGAAATACGAATAGGCCAGCCGGGTCTGGACACCAGCTTCGTGCAGTTTAGCTTCGAACAGGGAATCCCCGTCAACTTTGAAATCGCGAGCACAACTACCGGACGCCCCTTCGAATTCCTGTTTGAAGAGACCTTGCAGGCAGATGGCCTACTGGGGGCTGGAGATATCATAACCATCGTATTTGATGTTGAGGGCTTGCGCTTCAGCCTGGGATGGCGGCTAAGGTTTGAAGCGCCACAGGGAGAGGACGCGATAATGCCACAACCCGGCGATGTTTACGCTCTTCAGGTTTCAAAACCCTTCTCATCTCTTGACCGCATCACATTTACGACGCGGGCGTCATCCTTTGATCAAACGCTGGCACAAGGCGATTTGGATAACATCTATGTCGTGCCGGATCCGTATGTGGCGAGCGCTTCCTGGGAGCGGCCTCTGTTTAATCAGACCGGCCGCGGCGAGCGCCGCATCGATTTCGTGAACCTGCCGCCGAAGTGCACAATCCGCATTTTCAACATGGCGGGCAAACTCGTCCAGACGATCAGTCACGATGCGCCCCCGGAAGATGGTACGGAGAGTTGGGACCTTGTATCCAAGGACGGTCTGACGGTTGCTTTCGGCGTGTATATCTTCCACGTTGAAGCACCTGGTATTGGCAGCAAGATCGGAAAATTCACGCTCATCAAGTAACGAGCCATGTATTGTGTATTGCTATCAGGTAATGCAACCGCCGTGCTCCCTCGGGTGTGGGAGAGCATTCATTTGTTACGGCATGGCCTATGTTCCGTAGTTACGGCATTGTTGTTTCCCGTCATTGTGTGGGGACAAGAGATGGATCGGCCAGTGAACTTTGTCGAAGACGTTTCCAACGCTGGTACAAGCTCTGCCGCGTTCCTCGAAATCGGCGTCGGAGGTCGTGCCCAAGCCATGGGCAATGCCGGCGTAGCACTGGCTCATGATGCTTCGTCCGTATTTTGGAATCCCTCTGCTGCCATCGCCCTGGATGGCTCGGTTTTGGTATCCTTTGACCGTACCGAATGGCTTGCCAATACGCAGCTGGATCATGTCGCAGCGGTTTTGATCTTGCCCCGGATCGGTGCCTTGGGACTAAGCATTACGAGTTTCGACTTGGTGGAGAATGCACCCGTACGCACTATCCTGCAACCGGAAGGGACGGGTGAATTCTATAGTGCGTCCGATCTGGCCCTTACGCTAACCTACGCAGCTCGGCTCACCTCCCGATTTATGGCGGGCATTTCAGGCAAGATTATTCAGGAGACCTTGTGGCACGAGCAGGCTACGGCATATGCGTTTGACCTGGGAATCACTTATCACACCAATCTCCCAGGCTTGAGTCTGGCTGCGAGTCTTGCCAATTTTGGCAGTGATATGAAGCTAGAAGGGCGAGATCTGCGTCGGCCATACGACGCTGATCCGATCAATTTCAGTAATGATAAGCTCAACGTTAATCTGCAGACCGATGCATTTTCTTTGCCACTTCTTTTCAGGTTCGGTGTCGCTTACCGGCTAGAGTCTTCTACGCACCGCATAAGCCTCGCAGCCGACCTCCTGCATCCCTCCGACAACAGCGAAGCCCTTAACGCGGGGCTCGAATACACATTCATTGACACGATTTCCTTTCGGGCAGGAGTGGCGTCTTACTTCGAAGTGGACCGCACCGGTGGATACACGTTCGGTATGGGTCTTCAGCGTCGTGTACTTGGTCAGCTCGGCGTAATGATTGACTATGCTCATGCGAGATGGAATATTCTGAACACGACGCATCGCTTCACGGTTACCCTGATCCGTTGACCTCCTACTGTTGAGGATAGCAGGAAATACGGGGGGGGAGCACTTTGCCGGGAGGGTCTGTCTTCGCAAACGTTGAACTCACGCCACATCCGGATGGAGAACAGAATCGGTGCGCAGTTACGAAATTTTTTGATTTTGTGTTAAGATTAATGTATATACTACGCACCGTAACCAAGTGAAACTGAAAAATGAGGTCGGCTCTCCTCTTTGCTACCTGCATATGCTTGTCTGCCAACGTTGCCTTGGCACAGCAAGCACCGCGCCTTATCGCAAACGAATTTCTCGCCGACCCGGCAGGAGATTTGCCCGGCGATGCCAATGGAGACGGGGTGCGTTCCGGCGCGCACGACGAGTTCCTGGAGCTGGCCAATATCAGTGCCGAGCCGCTGGATTTGACCGGTTGGAAGGTCGGTGATGATGAGACAATCAACTTTACGTTCCCGGATGGTTACATATTGCCCCCCAGGGTGCTACTCGTCATATTTGGGGGAGGCGATGTTACCAATGTTCCCGGATACGATCCGGACCCCTTAGTCACTCGCGTATTCGCGGCTGACACGCTGGGGAATGGCTTCGCCAACGGTGGTGACTATATCATCATCCAGTCACCCGACGGCAACGAGGATATGTACATTGCCTACAACTCGAAGACGGGTACAGGCCCACCGACCTCCGATGTCGTTGCAAACATCACGTTCGAATATGGTGTGGATGTGCATGTGGCAGCTAACGAGGATGTCTCTGTTACAAGAAATCCTGATGGCAATACTTCGGTACCCGATCCATTTGTACAGCATACCACGGTAAGCTCAGCCCTTTTTTCCCCAGGACTGACCATCACCGGTGCAAGCGTGATCCCCAAGCCCCGGCCACCCCTCACCATTATTATCAACGAAGTGTTGGCCGACCCACCAGGGGGGAGTGCTGGTGACGCCAATATGGACGGAACGCGCAGTTCGAGTCAGGACGAATTCATCGAGCTGGCGAATGTGGGTGAAACCGCAGTTGATATTGGAGGGTGGATGCTGGGAGATGATGAAGGCATTGCGTTTGTCTTTCCCGAGGGATATATGGTTGAGCCCCGCGGAATCATCGCTGTGTTTGGTGGAGGCGACGTGACCAATGTACCGGGCTACGATGCAGACTCGCTGGTATCGCGAGTATTTCAAGCTGACAGTACCGTGGGCAACGGCTTTCGTAATGGGGGCGACATCATCATGCTCCTGTCCGATGACGGCACGTATGATACGTGGTTCGCGTACGGCGACCTTGCCAACACAGGAGGACCTGCAGTCGGGACGTATCCGGCGGGTACGGATTTCGAGATTGAGCAGGATGTGGCAGCGCCGGCAAACGCGGACAATTCCGTCACCCGTTTTCCGGATGGTAACGTTGGCATTCCGGATCCATTCGTACAACATCTGGAAGTAAGCACGAGGGCCTTTTCACCCGCCGTTACTGTAGATGGCCGTACGCAAATTCCGCCCCCGCAACCACCCGTTACAATCGTCATCAATGAGATCCTTGCCGATGCAGCCGGTGATGCCAACGGCGATGGTATGGTCGGTGATCTGCAGGACGAATTCATTGAACTCATTAACACTAGTGAAGAGATAGCCGTGGACCTTTCCGGCTGGAGCGTAGGAGATCCGGGAGGGCTCTCATTCACGTTCCCGGAAGGTTTTATTCTCCCTCCGCTAAAGTTGGTCGCCGTCTTTGGAGGCGGTGATGTGTCTGCCGTGCCTGGATACAATGAGGATCCGCTGCAGTCGCGGGTCTTCGCAGCCAGTGGCATGCTCGGCGATGGCCTGGATGAAATGGGGGACTACGCAGTACTTGTGAGCCCTGACGGGGCGTACGATGCCTACGTAGCCTTCGGCAGTGCCAGCGGTGGAGACGCACCGACCATCATGAGTGGAGGAGTGACTGTCGATTGGGAGTTTACTCTGAACACGGCGGCTCCGGCTGACATGGATAACTCCATCACGCGCGAGCCCGACGGAAATTTCCTGGCCATGGACCCCTTTGTCCAACATTTGACTACCAGCTCCGAACCCTGGTCACCGGCCACGACTATTGATGGTGTCGGCGGGCTTGACGAATTCAGGAGTGTTCCCCATCCGTGGGGCACGGGCTATGTGATGGCATTCAACTGGTGGGAGCGTGACCGCGTTGAAGTACGCGACGCTCCTCAGCTCTTTCCGATCCGAATGGATGAAGGCACCATTGAGCTCTGGTTCAAGCCAGACTCCCTTCTGACGAATGATACACATGACCCAGACTGGACATACCTATTTGGCAAGAATCTGGCAGGGAACAATCCCGGCGACTTGGGCTTGGGCTGGCGCCGTAGCGAGGGGCGCCTACTATTCTTCATGCAGGACGGCGAGAATACAACCAATCTCGAACAGGGAACCGACGTACGAACGAAATTTTTTCCCCGCTGGTATCATGTGGCGGTAACGTGGAATGTTGCGGACAAGATGCGGATGTATATCGACGGCATCAAAGTTGCTGAAATTGAGTCGCAGGTTCCACTCCTGGGCGGGACGATGGCAGTGGCCATAGGTAACGGAGCCGCCGACCTTTGGAATGATCGATACGAAGGATTCCGCGGGATGATCGACGAGGTACGTGTCTCATTGGTCGACCGATATGCCGGTGCCGATACCTTCAACCTACAGACGGAACCGTTCCAGCCTGACGCAATGACTCTTGCGCTCTGGCACTTCGATGAGGGGCAGGGTGAAACTACAGAGGACGCCACCGGACACGGTTTTACGGGACACCTTGGCGGTTTTGACAGAGATGGGAACTTTGATGCGGCTACCATGCCGGTTTGGGTCGATGCCGCCACACTTGTGAATAGTGCTTCGTCACGCGAACTGCCTGAACAGTTTGCCCTCAGTCCGAATTATCCGAATCCTTTCAATCCCAGCACTTCGTTTTCTTATACCGTCCCTTACGCGGCAAATGTGAGGATCGAGGTATATAATGTGCTGGGTCAGCGTGTCCAGGTGATGGTCAATGAGACACTACCTGCCGGAACCTATACGGCCAGTTTCCAAGCCGATCGCTTTGCCAGTGGGGTTTACTTCTATGTGCTACGTGCCGACAACACACACCTGGTACGAAAGATGGTTTTGCTGAAGTAGTTCTTCATGCCGGCGGGCAACTCATTTTGTCCGCCGACAGGGATGACCGGTGAACTGTTTTCTGACGGGCATTCCTTTGTGCACAAGAATGAGCACGACTCCCAGACGCGGCAGACTGCACCCTTGGATGGCGATGGCTGCACTCTTGCTCTCAACCGGGCAAGCGGATGCGGCGGGCGTGGTTTTTCGCTATCTGCCTGGGTCGGCGGAATTATCCTCAAGAGTTGATACGAGGTACGTGGAGACAGGACCGTTTCTTGACGTTCGGGAGCGTCCTGCCCGCTGGCCGGGGGGGTGGGGCTACGCACCCATCTGGGCTGCCGAATTCGAAGGAGTATCGTCTGTGATGTGGGGCGGTGGCGGTGCGAATATTAACCAGCCAGCCGGTCCACGCATAACAGCCGAGGTATGGATGCGGCTGCTTGAACGCGATTCTCACCACACGTTACTCAGCAATCGTATTGGAACGTTGGATGGATTCACCCTTGGTCTGGACGCAGGTGTACCGTATTTTACGGTAGTCATTGGGGGAACAGCCTACCGAATCGCGGGCTCGAAAGAGGTTGTAACTGGCCAGGACGTGTGGATTGCAGCAACAGCCAGCTACACCTTTGTGGGCACTTTGATTCTGAGGATATATCGCGACGGAGAATTAGATGCTGAGGAGTCGATCTCGGCCACGATCGCATCACCCTACGTCATTTCGCAGCCATTTTTCGTGGGGACACAGGCCGAGGGTGCCGAGGATACTCTGAACTTGACGGGTTCCATCACAGGGCTGCTTTTCGCTGCGATAGTCCGTGATTATGTGGCCCATCCTTTATATCTCTCCACTTCTCCGCCCTTTGACGGAAGTGCCTATTTCGGCATTCCTGCTTTCCATGACTATGGTTTAGGAAGCTTTAGCCTTCCTATGGACCAACGTATAGACTTGTATTCGACACCGATTGTCCAGCGGATTTTCTTGCCGCATGTGAACGATGCGTTTATCCCGCAGGGCACAGCCGTATTGAGTGATGAGGCCGGTCATGCAAGGCTGGTTTATGTGTCCTACTACCACAGGACCCGTGCCAACCAGCTTGCAACCAGGCATTCCATTGTTGTTGAGATCGACGTGGCCCAAAGTCGCGTGCGCCGCACCTTTCGCCTGAATGGTCAATTGAAGACTGCACACGTTGGAGGGCTCGCCCTCGTCGATCAGGCCATTTATGTTGCTTCTCAAGGTCTTTTAGAGCGCTATCTTCTTCCTCCATACGATGAGGCGGGCAGCCGGTATATCGATCTTTTACCGGATCAGTCTGGAACACAAGCTGTCCAAAGCAAGGCCTCATTTGTTTCGTCTTTTCAGGACACGCTTTGGGTAGGCGATTACCGGAGGGACGGAGAGACACCACCCTATCTGTACGGCTATCCACTTGACGGGGCCGGTTTGATTGTACGCGGTGCGAGCCCTGTCATCTATCCTATCCCTCGCTACATACAGGGGGTGGACTTCTATGCTGTGGGTCACAGGGTTTATGTATTCATGGCCCGTAATCGTAATAGTCGGCAAGCGGAAGTGCTGCGCTTTAATCGATCAGATTTCAGTCCTGATACAGATCCTGTTTGGGAAGCCAGTATTACGTTTCCCCATGGCATTGAGGATCTTGCGTTCTCGACAAATGGAACGCTGTGGACAAATTCCGAGTCGGGTACGGACTATTATCAGCGTACGGCTGGATGGGGCACATTTTATCCTTTTATCTACAGTGTCGCCCTCCCAGATATCTTGCTGCACGTTGGCACCACCGAAACCGATCAGGTTCCGCCTCCAGACCTGCAACTGGCCGTTTTCCCCAATCCGGCGGCTGACAAGCTCTACATCAATTACATGCTGGACCAGCCATCTCTTGTGAATCTGCAGATGATCGACCTGCTTGGCCGAGAGGTGAAGGCCGTCATCCATCCTGCGAAAGTGTCAGGCAACCACCGTGAAATATGGGCAATCGGTCATTTGGCGTCCGGCACGTATATACTGGTGCTGGAAGGGGGAGGGCACAGGGTTCATGAGCTGATAACCCTTCTGCGCTAAAAGATGCGAGGATTGGTGTGTTTTGTTCTGATAGGTGTACTCTTTTCGATTTCAGGTTGTGGTCCCCCGAATTCAGTCAATCCTAAATCCATCGACGGAGAAGCGATCGTAGCGACGGTAGGCGGCGAGCCGATCTATGCCACGGACTTTGTTCTGAATTATGAACTTGGATTTCCGGCACTGTTCGGGGGCGACAGAACACGGCTGGCATATCTGGATCGAATAATTGACGAGAAGCTACTTGCTCTTGAGGGAATTCGTCGCGGGCTTCTGGACCACGAGAGGATCCAGCGGAATATTGAGGACCTACGTGAAGAATTGCTGGTCGAGAAGGTGTTCCAGCGCTACGTCAACGATCGCGTCAATATTACGCCCAAAGACATAACCCTAGCCATGCAGAAGGACCGAGTTTCCTTCCGATTGCGATATCTGCCGGCAAAATCTCACGCGGAGGCGCATCGATTGCGCGATGAAGCATTAAAGCACGGATTGGCGGCTTTGATTCGGGACTTTGTGTCCAAGCATGATGAGCAGAATCTGCATCCTTCTGACTTCGAAAGCCCCTTTATAAGAAGCTCCGATCTACATCCAGACTTGACGGAGGCTATCATCGACTTGCCATTGGGCAAGATTTCGGCACCGGTAGCTTACCAAGGCCAATTTATTCTTCTGGAACCCATTGATATACGCCGCGAACCTTTGACGCTTACTGCTGCTACACGTGCTACGTACGAGCAGGTAGCCTTTCAACAGAAGGCGAGAGTCTTGGCACGGACCTTTATCGGCACCATGATGAAGCCGCTAGACGTGCACTTGAAACCAGTGCCCTACAGGTTGATGCGAGAAGAGCTCTGGCGAATGCACCAAGAGGGGCCGCCTCCAAGAAATCTGTTGGCTGCGTTATGGGCGCGCGAGACCAACGACGATAAAGATCTTCGTTCGATGCTGGATGAGGTGCTTATTACTACCTCCGAGGGCGACTGGACCGTACGTGACTTTCTCGCCACCTTTCCGGCTGCGCGATACCCCTTGCGCCATGAGGATCGAGAGGATTTCGAGAATGATTTGTACGATGCAATCGGCCTAACTCTTCGTGACCACTATTTTGTCAGGCGCGCATTGGACGAGGGGATGGACGAAGATCCAGCGCTACGCCACGAACTTGCACTCTGGACCGACAAGTGGGTTTATCGTGCGCTGCGCGAAGAACTTTCCAATATCGAGGAGACCATTCGGCAGTTGCGCGATCGTTACCCTTTGATCATAAACCATACTGTGCTGGACACTCTAACGCTTTCAGATCCAAACAGCACGGGACTGACCCTGCTCAAAGGCCATACCCTGCGCCCCGCCTTTCCCGTTGCTGACCCGATGTGGTAGTCTCGTGTGTTATTCGTCCCAACTACGCAGGGTGCCTATGAGGCGTGAAGTCTTCCTCGACGAAATCCAAGAGGGCGACGTTGCGTGGGATGTGATCATAATTGGAGGAGGCGCTACCGGCTTGGGGACTGCCGTGGATGCTGCTTCTCGCGGATACCGGACGGTCCTGCTTGAACAGGCCGATTTTGCCGAAGGCACGTCGAGCCGAAGCACGAAACTGCTGCATGGTGGTGTAAGGTACCTGAGGCAAGGCAACGTTGCGCTTGTTCGAGAGGCCTTACGCGAGCGTAGCCGACTCTGTCACAATGCGCCGCACTTGGTACGCAACCTGAAGTTCATCCTTCCTACTTATGCCTGGTGGGAGCGTCCGTTTTACGGTCTGGGGCTTAAGATCTATGACCTGCTGGCGGGCCATCACTCGTTTGGCAGATCACACCGCCTTTCGCGCACGCGGACACTGGAAGAGCTTCCCGGGATTCAAACCGGTGGCCTGCGCGGCAGTGTCGTCTATCACGACGGCCAGTTTGATGACGCCCGTTTTGCTTTGGCGCTGGCCCGCACTGCCACAAATCACGGTGCGGTAGTAGTCAATCATGTCCGTGTTATCGGACTGCTGAAGAAGCAGGGCAAGGTGACCGGAGTCGTAGCGCATGATCTTGAAGCCGACCAAGAGTTACACCTGCATGGACAAGTCGTCATAAACGCCGCCGGGGTCTTCGTTGACGGAATCAGGAAGCAAGACGAGCCTGGCAGTTCTAATCTTGTACGCCCAAGCCAGGGTATCCACCTTATCGTGGATCGAGCGTTTTTCCCTTCCCGGCACGCGCTGCTGATCCCCAGAACACAAGATGGCCGCGTACTCTTCGCTCTTCCTTGGCATGAGCGAGTGCTGCTGGGCACTACCGATACTCCTGTCCGTGAACCTGCACTCGAACCGTTACCGCATGTTGACGAAATCGAATACTTGATAGATCATGCGGCTCACTATTTCGAACGTCGCATCAGCCCATCTGACATCCTGGGTGCCTTTGCTGGATTACGCCCCCTTGTCAATGTGAGCAACACTCGGGACACCGCTTCCATCTCACGTGATCATGTCGTTCGGATTTCGAAGTCTGGTCTGATTACCGTCACGGGAGGAAAATGGACAACGTATCGCAGGATCGCAGAGGACACGACCAACACAGCTGTCCAGGTAGGCGGACTTGAAGCCCGCCCGTGCGTAACGGCAAATCTGCGACTGCACGGATGGCAGGCCCCCCGGGAAAATGGCACGGCCTTACAAGTGTATGGGGCTGACCGGGAAGACGTAGAAGCAGTCATGAGGGAAATAGAGCATGGGCAAGAATGGTTGCATTGCGACTTGCCATATAGCCGCGGGGAAGTCCACTGGGCGGCACGGCACGAGATGGCTCGCACGGTAAGCGACGTGCTGGTGCGTCGCACGCCGGCCCTGTACCTGAACCGCGAGGCGGCCCTCGCTTGTGCGCCGGCCGTAGCCAACATCCTTGCGAAGGAATTAGGCCGTGACGAAGCTTGGATGGCAGAACAAGTCAGTATGATGCATCGACAGGTAGAGACCTGCCTGCCTGCGCCATACGGTACTCATGATGCTGCTTCCATCACTGATGCCGCAATGGCTCGCCCACAACGGGGATTCGAATAGCAAGATCACGGGTCAGGTAATCCGGACTCCTACCATCATAGTCAGGTACAAGCATTGCCCGCGCCATAGCCATGCAAGTCCGCATGTATTTTATAGTGGTACCGTTCAAGCAGATCGGCCGCTCAAGTCAAGTCCGGATTGTGCTGTTAATTTGCACTTGGTTTGTAATGCCAGGATCACAGGTTTGAGGATGCCACCTGCGCGGAGGCAGCACTGTGGATCCTTCCGACAGAATCTACGTTGGCGCAAGTGAAATGGAGCGTTTTCCATGCCGGTTCTTTTCATATTTGCACTTGCAATGCAAGCGGTCACGGGCCAGGTTCAGCCTCGTTTCGATATTCAGGGACACCGTGGCGCCCGGGGGCTCCTGCCCGAAAATTCTACCGACGGTTTCCTGCATGCGGCAGACCTTGGCGTAACTACGCTTGAGCTGGATGTCGTGATCGCAGGCGACTCTACGGTCGTCGTGTCTCACGAACCGTGGATGTCGGAGACTATCTGTAGCGACACAACTGGACAAGCGATCACTCATGGCGAGAGCCACAATATCTTTCAGCTGCCCTACGCTGCGGTTGCGCGCTACGATTGCGGCAGTCGTGGACATCCCGATTTCCCACGCCAAAAAAAACAACCCGCTATAAAGCCCCGACTGATCGATGTGATCGAGGCCGTCGAAAAGCACACTGAAAGACGCGGAGTTAAGCCGTTGCACTACAATATTGAAATCAAGTCGCGTCGGGAGTGGGACGGCGTCTATACCCCGGCTCCGCCGGTATTCTTACAGCTTGTGTATGACGTAGTGATCTCCTCGGGTGTAATGGACCGCGTTACAGTCCAATCTTTCGATATGCGTTCGCTTCAAGCTGCACACCATCTTGGGGCTCCCTGGCAGCTGGCGCTACTGGTGCTGTCGGACACAGATCTTGCGTCAATCCTCACTCGGCTTGGCTTCACGCCTCAAATCTTCTCGCCTGCATTCCGGCTTGTTGAAGAGTCCTTGGTGCATGCTGCGCATGCCCGTGGAATGCGCATTGTCCCATGGACTGTGAACGAGGTCTCCGATATGATACGGCTGAAAGCTCTTGGGGTCGACGGGCTCATTACGGATTATCCGGATCTTGCCGTGTCGGCTTTGGACTTATAGCTGGTAACGGACGTTTTTGAATTCATTGCGTTGCAAACAGTTTGAATACTTCGCCCGCAGTAAGATCAGCGGTCTCTTTTCCACACCATTGGCAAGAAAAAGCACACTCGCCCCGAGGTACCTGGAAGGAATGGCCGGTTGATTCGGCGTGTTTGACGAGCCAAGGTATTTAGCGTCTACTTTATGCTGACTCTGTCAGGCCGGCGCTTGGCAGAGGTATGATCCGGGGAGCGTATCCTGTTTACGCTATGTCAGTGCAATAATGCTTCCGCGGTTGGCGTTATTGCGCAGCACCCGAGTGCAGAAACATCGGGCATTACGCGCTGGTTGGATCCTTTTGCTCTGGCCAGATTCCTCCAGGTCCAAGCACGCTCCCCAATGTCGCGCCTTTTCCAGCTCTTTTTCGCTATTGTGCTCCTTTTCCCACCCTTTGCCTCAAGGGCGCAAGTGTCGGGTACTGCGCTCTCGGGTACTACGCGATCCGGGACGACCATAATGCCAACCGAGTTCGAAATCCTCGGCATATCTGTTGAGGGTGTCGAGTCGGAAAGCATGACTAATTTTGTTCTGCGCAGCAGCGGATTGGCTGTAGGGCAAATGATTACGCTTCCAGGCGATCAGGCCATAGCCGAAGCCATTCACAGTATTTACAGGCTACAGGTCTTTTCAGATGTCAAGATTCTGGAGGAGCGGCGAGCAGGTTCTGGAGTCTTTCTCTTGATTCGCGTCAAGGAAGAGCCACGATTGGCCAACATCATCTTTACCGGTGTCAAGAAAAAGCACCGGCGCGAGCTCGAAGATGAAGTTCCCCTGATCAAACCCGGCCGGGTACGGCCCTCGGATCTGGCTCGATCAGTGCAGGCTATCAAGAGCTACTTTGCCGAAAAGGGCTACTTGTTGACCGAAGTGGATTTTAAACGGGTGTCCGGGGAGGACAATACCGTTGATGTTGAATTCATCATCGATATCGGCCGGAAAGTGCGCATTAAGGAGGTTCGCATTACCGGCAATGAAAACATCAAGACATCAACGGTGCAGCGCAAGCTGAAAAAGACAAAGGCAAAGGGCACATGGATGTTTTGGCGGCGGGGCAAGTTTGACCGCATGTTGTACGAAGAGGATAAGGTCAACGTTGTCCAGCACTTTAACAACAAAGGATACTATGATGCCCGTGTGGTACGTGATTCAGTCTGGTTAGACACCACAAGCGAAAAAGCTGGATTGATTGTCGAACTGGACCTGCAGGAGGGGCCGCAATACTATATTCGCAACATCAACTGGGAGGGCAATACCGTCTACACCGATCGAGCACTTTCGTCAGCATTGGGCATCGAGCCTGGCGAAACTTATAACGCGGAACGTCTCGAACAGAATCTGTACAGCAATCGCCAGAATAGCGACGTGTCCAGCCTTTACATGAACCAGGGGTACATGCTCTTCAGAGTCCAACCCGAATTCAAGGTCGTGGAGGGTGACTCGCTGGATCTGTCCTATGACCTCTATGAGGGTGACATCTTCCGAATAGGTGAGGTAAACATCGCAGGCAACCAAAAAACCAAGGAGCACGTGGTCCGGCGTGAACTCTATACAATTCCGGGACAGACCTTCAGCCGGGGAACGATTCAGGAGACGATCCGCCGCCTGTCCCAACTGAATTACTTCGATCAGGAGAAACTTGGCGCAGGGCCGTCGATCGATCTTGACAATGAACAGAAGGAAGTCAACCTTACGTACAATCTGGAGGAAGTTGGCAGTGACCAGTTGGAGTTGAGTGGCACCTACGGTCGATTCGGACTCATTCTGATGCTGCGGTTTGCGTTCAACAACTTTTCTGCGCAGGACATCTTCAAGGGGAGTGCCTGGCGGCCACTTCCGTCCGGTGACGGCCAGCAACTTTCGATCAGCCTGCAAACCAGCGGCCAGACATATCAGAGCTATTCCTTGGGCTTTACGGAACCCTGGTTTCGTGGTCGTCCCACTCCAGTTGGCATTTCACTGTCGCATTCCCGCTTTCAGGGCTACGGCTTCTTTGGGTACGGCTACTACGGGACTGACTTTAATACGAATGACGACACGCAGTTCATTAACTCATCGGCCCGCGTCTTTTATGAAAAGCGTCTTAGCTGGCCCGACGACAAGTTCAGCACGTCGACATCACTGGGATTTCAGTCGTATTTCAACAAGAACTTTACGTACGCCTTGCCTAGCGGGCAAAGTCGGCAGGTAACCATTCGCCAAGCCCTGTCACGCAGTTCGGTTGACCATCCGGTTTTTCCGACGGCTGGATCAACATTCCTGCTTTCGACTGAGATTGCATTACCATTCAGTAATTTCATCCAGTACCATAAGTGGCACTTTAGTACAGGTTGGAATGTGCCGCTGGCTCGCAAGCTCACGATTGGGTTTACGGGAGATTTTGGATATATCGGATCTCTGACCGGGGAGGACGTGCTGTTTGAGCGCTACATTGTGGGCGGATCGCCCTTTGATGTGCAAGGTTACCGTAATAATTTTGGCAAGGATATCGTGTACATGCGTGGCTATCCGGCCCGTGTTCTGGGACCCAGACACGACAAAGAAGCCGTTGGAGGCCGAGTGCTCAACAAATATACGTCTGAGCTTCGCGTGCTGGCTGTGCAGACACAGCAGCTGACCGCGGCGCCCTATCTCTTTATGGACGCAGCCAATACGTGGGATCGGTTTAGCTCCTATAATCCGAAGCAGTTATACCGCTCGGCTGGCTTGGGTGTGCGACTATTCTTGCCAATTCTTGGCATGTTGGAAATTGCATATGGATACAACTTTGACCGGTTTACGCCCATATCCGGTCAGGAGTCGAAACATGATGGCTCGAACAAGTGGTATTTCCAGTTCACGCTCGGACAGGGATTTAATCAGTGATGCACAAATGAAAAGGACGTTGATCTCTGCATTCTGCGGTGTATGGGTGGTGGGGACCCAACCAGTATTGGCCCAACATAAAATTGCCTATGTGGATTCGGAAATCATTTACAATAATTATCCCGAATTCTCCACCGCACAGCAGAATATCAATCGCATGGCGGAGGAATGGGAAAGGGACTTAGAGGAACGCCAAAGCCATTTGGATGATCTTTTTAATGAGTACACGGCACGTGAACTTCTGTACACGAGCGATGAACGTCAGCGGAAGCAGCATGAAATCATTGAGGCCGAAGAGGAACTAGAGCGGCTCCGCCTTCAGTATTTTGGCCCGGACGGCGAGTTGTTCAGGCAGCAGGAGCAGATCTTGCGACCAATCCAGGAAAAGGTCTTGGAGGCGATCGAGGTAATAGCAGAAGCCGAAGACTATGACTACGTCTTTGACCGTGGCGGTGATCTTGAGTTACTTTTTGCCAATGCAAGGCTCGACATAACCGATCTCGTGCTGGAGGAATTGGGAATTGACACTCAGCGCGCTATCAGAACCCGATAGTACTTTTCTACATACGAAAAACCACTTCAATGCCACGTATTTCCCTAACCCGGGCAGGCTGCCTTGTGGCAGGCCTGCTTTTATGCTTTACAGCAACCACATTCGCGCAGCAGGTGCCTGCGCTGCGCATCGGGTACACCGACCACGAAATCTTGATTTCGAACATGCCGGAGTATCGCCAAGTGCAGGAGGACCTCCAGGCCGAACTACAGAGCAGCCAGGCTGTGATTCAGTCCATGTATGACGATTTCAACGGCAAGCTTGAACGGTATCAAAAACAGCAGTCCTTGCTTTCGGCGGAACGTCAACAGGAACGCGAAGCTGAGCTGGCCGCAGCGCAGCAGGAAATCCAAGACAAGATGCAGCAGACCGAGCAGGAGTTGGCGCGACGGGAAGCGGATCTGTTGAGTCCCATCTTTGCGCGTGTGGACGAAGCCATCAAGAAAATTGCTGAAGAGAAGAATCTCGATCTGGTGCTGCGCATTCAGGCGGGTCCGGCACAACCGATAATCTTGTACGCGAATGAAGAGCGAATTATCGACATCACACTGGAAGTTGCTGTCGAGCTCGGCATAGATGTGAACGCCGCCGCACAAGATACCTAAAACCAAGTCTGGGACAAGCCCGTTTTATTCGCTCCGCTTGACGGGGCTCATCCGGCATTGTCCTGATTCGATGACTGGCGCAAAGCGCGTTACAACTCAGACACTGAGGCGCATGAAGGCCTCGGGTACGCCGATTGCCATGCTCACGGCGTACGACTATACAATGGCACGCATTCTGGACGGCGCCGACGTCGACGTGTTGTTGGTAGGTGACTCAGCATCGAATGTGATGGCTGGTCATGAGACTACATTGCCAATCACACTGGAGCAAATGATCTATCATGCCCAGTGCGTGGTTCGTGGAGTGACACGCGCGCTCATTGTCGTGGATTTACCCTTTGGCACCTATCAGGGAAACAGTAAGGAGGCCTTGCTTTCAGCAGTCCGTGTTATGAAGGAAACCGGTGCACACGCGGTCAAGCTGGAAGGCGGTGCCGCGGTTATCCCAGCCATAGAGCGCATACTGGAAGCGGGTATTCCAGTTATGGGTCATCTGGGACTGACACCGCAAAGTATATACCGGTTTGGCACTTATGTGGTACGAGCGCGGTCGGAGGAGGAAGCCACTGAACTGCGTCGCGATGCGGAGTTGTTGGAAGCAGCCGGCTGTTTTGCTGTGGTGCTCGAAAAAATCCCGGCCAGCTTGGCTTCGTCGGTGTCCGCTGCTATCAAGATTCCGGTCATAGGCATAGGTGCAGGAAGTGGCTGTGACGGACAGGTACTGGTCACGCATGATGCACTGGGGTTCACAACCGAGTTTAACCCCCGATTTGTCCGGCATTATGCAGAACTCTCAGAAACGATTGCCCGAGCCGTGAAAAAGTACGTATCCGACGTTCGAGAAGGCCGTTTCCCGGGGCCCGAGGAGAGCTATTGACCAAGCGGGATTGATTCCCAACAGTCATGAACAGATTTGTGAGAAAACGCCCCCTGATTCTTGTAGTCAATGATGATGGGATTTCGGCGCCCGGCATCCTTGCACTAACGCGGGCTATGGATGATTTGGGAGATGTAGTCGTGGTTGCGCCCATGGAACAGCAGAGTGCGATCGGGCATGCCATCACACTTCACGATCGCGTGCTGGTGCAATCATATCACGTCAGTGACGATGTTGGTCATGTACGGGCGCTGGGTATCACGGGAACCCCGGCGGATTGTGTGAAGCTGGCACTCAACACCTTATTGCCACGGGAGCCGGACATTGTAGTCAGCGGCATAAATATGGGAGCCAATACTGCGATCAATGTCATTTATTCCGGCACAGTGAGCGCGGCTACGGAGTCGTCAATACGTGGCGTGGATTCGATTGCGTTTTCGC
The DNA here is from genome assembly GCA_012271205.1 of Rhodothermales bacterium. Lineage (GTDB taxonomy): Bacteria > Bacteroidota > Rhodothermia > Rhodothermales > Bin80 > JAAXGT01. The sequence goes on along the minus strand of JAAXGT010000210.1, from coordinate 14,039 downwards.
TGTGTACCAAGGAAGTGGCCGATTTTGAGCCGGCGGCCAAGTATGCCAAGGCGATTACGCTGAAGGTCCTGCGTAGCCGTTTGCCGCGAGGTATCGTACTAAACGTGAACATACCGGCCATCCCATATGAGAATATTCGCGGCGTAGTCGTTACTCGTCTCGCACACTCGCGTTGGGAGGAGTGCTTTGTTGAAAAGACTGATCCGGAAAATGGCACTTATTACTTGTACAAGGGCATGTTTGTGAATATGGATGAGGGCCTGGATACAGATGTAAATGCGATAGGGGAGGGGTATGTATCTATTACGCCCATCCAGTTTGACCTTACGGCGCACGGCTGCCTCGGCGTACTAGGCACGTGGCGCTGGACGGAACACCTTGGCTAGTATCATGTCCCGGATATATATGTTCATAATCTTTAAATCTTCCGAGACACAACACTAGAGCCGAGACTCCATTATGCACACGGCCTCATCCAAGTTGACGTTTCCACCACTTATGATTACACCGATTCGCTTGCCCGGTGCTGAGTAGGCTCCGCTGAGCACTGCCGCGATCCCAAGCGCACCTGTGGGTTCAACAATAAGTTTCATCCGCTCCCATAAGAAGCGCATGGCTAGCTTGATGGCATCTTCGGAAACCGTCACAATATCGTCGACCAAGGCTCGAATAATGGGGAAGGTCAGCTGGCCCAGATAGGGGGTGCGTGCACCGTCGGCAATGGTATCGGGATTGCGGACTGTTTGAATCTTTCCAAGGCGAAAACTGCGTGCTGCATCATCGGCCTGCTCTGGTTCGACACCGACGACATTAATGGCAGGCAACAATGCTTTGGCGACAATTGCGGATCCAGACAGGAGTCCGCCTCCTCCGACCGGAATGAGCAATTCGGTTATTGAACTATTGGTTTGGATGAACTCATGAGCACATGTGCCTTGTCCGGCAATGATATGAGCATGATCATAAGGTGGGATAATGGGCCAATTGCATTCCTCGGCTAGTTGCCGTGCCAGTTCTTCTCTTACTTGCTCATCGGGATCGTATGGAAAAATAGTAGCCTCGTAGGCTCTCACAGCCACCTGCTTGCAACCAGGTGCATCGTGGGGCATGACGACGGCCACCGGAATCCCCAGTATTTGCCCGGCACGCGCCAATGCCTGTGCGTGGTTGCCAGACGAATAGCTCATTACACCCGCCACGTCTACGGGCACTTGGCGCAGTGCGTTAAAGGCGCCGCGAAACTTGAAGGAACCGGTCCGCTGGAAGTTTTCGCACTTCAGAAATACGTGGGCATTAGCACGTGCATTGAGCGTACGTGAAGTCATAACGGGAGTGCAAAGCACATGGCCGCTTAGCCCCGAGCTTGCTGCTACAACATCGTCATACGCTACTGGCAGCGCGCAATCGGTCTGTCCAGACCTATTTCTCGTCACGGATCTGGATATCGTTGGATGGGCCGGATTCTTCGCGCTCAATTACGACGGTCACCTCGGTAACAAGTGCGGCAATGGCACCTACAGCGGCGAGTGTAGGCATAAACCAGACCGCAGCTACCGTGCCGCCAGCGCCGACCAGCAGTGGAAACTCAGCAAGAGTGCGGTCATCCTTACGGATGATGATACGGCGGGCTTTGCCCTCGTCAATGATTTCGCGGACGCGGTCGACGAGCTGCTCCCCTCTAACCTTCATCTCATCTGCGACTTCTCTTCCTTCGTCGATGATCTCGTTACTTCTGTCCTTGAGCTGGTTGATCCGTTGCCTGACTCGCTCCTTATCGATCATGAATGCCTCGACAGTTGGTTTTATCAAGATACGTCGCAGCTCTTGCACGGGTTGCGGTTGAGAACTGCCGAGTCCAGTCCTAATTGGGCTGCAAATCCGTTCTTGGTGCGCCAGGCTAACTGGCATGACATAGCAGGTGGGAGTCCCGTGGTATGAAGCTTGAGCCGAATACCTATTTCCAAGAGTCGGGCATGATCACGGGTGCCGGTGGTGGTAAAGTGCCGGTAGCGGATTGGACCGGCCGGCTATTGCACACCGAAAAAGCTATGGTTCGGGTCGCCGAGGCTTTCCGAAAAGTCGAAGGCAACAGGACTGCTACCGCCTAGTCTGATTTCCCATTCGGGGACTCAGGCTAGGTGTCATCACCCATAAGTCCTCCTGTTAGCCGGTATGTCGTAGGAGATCCTCAGCCCGTGCTGCGATGCAGGATCCCCAGTTGTGTTATGCGGAGGTGTTGCCGCGAGGGGCTGCTTTCCATCCTCTAATCCGCGCTCATATTCCCGGACCAACCAGTCGCGCATTGACGGGATGGGAACGTAGTAGGTGCCATTGTGCGTCATCGTGAATACGCCCTTGTGCAGCAACTGGTTGAAACACTGTTCTGCATCGACAGCTCCCAGCCATACCGCCGTCTGAATCTCGTCCTTTTCGAACGTGGCCTCCGGGCCGCGGCTCCGAAGGAGTGTACCCAAGGCGTCTCGCTCCTTTTTGACAAGGTGCGATACCCGGTTAAGGTAATAATCTCTCCGCTGGCGGCGACCAGCCTCCACCACCACCTGCAACGCCGCCGGGGCCAATTGCCCGCCGCTTTCACGAATGACTGCTGCGGCCGGCTCGGTATAGGCCACGATATGCTGCGGCCATCCGTACGTCTCCGCAGCGATGACATCAACCCACGGCGTCACGTCGCCCTTGGCGCCTCCCTCCAAGACCAGCCAGTCGCGGATGACCGCGCGCCCATTCTTAGCCGAAAGCCGGCCCAAGTTGACCACGCAGCCGCCGCGAAAACGGGAAACTCCCAGCTGCTCAAAAGCGGCTCCCGAGGTGCTCAGGCCACCCGCCAACAGGATAACCGGACGCTTGAGCTCGCCGTTGTGGATCGCCTGCAGTGTGTCTCCCGCTACGCGCTCATTTGGATCGCCAGTGAACTTGGCAAGGTGCTGCGCCTCGTCCAATACCAAAAGCAACCCTTCCACCGGTGCCTCCTTACTAAGCAGGGCGTGTACGGAAGTGGTGCCGGTGTACTCTTGCGTCTTGCTTGCGGCAGCCACCTTGAGATCCACCCCAGTACCGACCTCCCTGCGCGTCATGTACTTTCTGCCCAAGGCTTCCGCCATGGCTGCAGGACTGTACAAGGCGTCGCTCTTGATCCTCCCCACTTCCCAGCCCCTATCCTTGGCCTCCGCCATGCACTGATACAGCAGTGCCGTCTTGCCAGCCCCTGGTGCGCCCTGGATCAGAAAGATGGTGCCGTCGCCGTTCCGCATGGCCTTCGCCCGGATATCCGCCACCTCGTCCAAAATCGCCCGGCGGCCATGGAAGTACATGGCCCAGCCACGGTCCTCAATGTTACGCAGGTGGGGAGTGCGAACTTGGATCGGAACCCGGTTTTCCGCGGGGGACTCCAATTCCACCTGTCGCCGCTTGTCCCGTGTGTGGTCTTCCATCACGTGTTGATATACCCCGACGGCGGCGGGGGTTCCGGAAATGTGAAGAGGGCTCCGGCGGGACCTGCCTGCCGCATCAGCAGCATGCGCCGGCTCCCGACGAGTGCGCCGTCCGCGGTCATGCGAACAAAGTAGAGAGCACCGACGTGTCTTTTGGGTTTCCATTCCACACGGTGCCGACCGGGGGCATAGCAGATATCATAGCATGGCATTCTGGGCCTGGGGGTATGTACCTGGGCTCGGACACTCATTCACCAAAGTTGAATAGCCATGCAACCGGATTTTTCTATCCGTTACTTCGTTGGATTCGATGTACATCGGGACCCATCGTGGCCGGCGTCTACGACGCACACCGGTGTTTGCCGTGTTATCACGCGGCGTTTTGCGCCCACGATGCCAAAGAGCTGCGCGGATTCATAGCCGCTGTACGGGCACCCTTTGGCGAGCCCCGCTGCGGCTAGGACACCTCTTCCTGCGGCTAGGCTGTGTACCGGTCGCGGCCGGAACTGGGCAGGGACTGCACGGTCATCGCACCCGGCTCGAGGCCCCGGGGCCTAGTAGTGTTCAATTTTCCCGGGTGTCCAACAAAAACGGCCCCCTACGGCCGCCAAACGGCAAATCCCGGCATTCTATGGCCACCAAACCGTCGAAGTCAGGAATGGATTTCTCAATTTCGAGCAAGTCTTGTGCGAAATCACTTCACTTGCTGACATTCAGGATTCGCAGTCTCAGTGACCATGTCAGACAACCTGTTTGACCGGAACTTTGCAATTATCTCTGTGGGCTGCGCGGACGGGTCAGTTGATATAGTGATTGCATGGCCATGAGCCTCCAAAAATGGAGGGCACCCGCGGGTGCCCCCCATTGCGCTCAACCCACTATCGCTACTTTACAAGCAGCATTTTACCCGTAAGCCGCTGGCCAGTTACTTCCAACTGGTAGAGGTACGTTCCGGACGGCAGATTTGCCGCCGTAAATGTAGCCGTGTACTTGCCCACACTCAGGTGCTCATCGACAAGCGTGGACACCTCTCTTCCAAGCAGGTCATAAACCGTAAGTCTGGTCAATCCGGCATCCTTGAGTTCAAATTCGATCTTGGTTTGCGGGTTGAACGGGTTCGGGTAGTTTTGTGACAGCGTAAATCGTTGCGGAATTTCAAATGGGTCCCGTTCAATGTTTCCCGCAGTGCTACGCACAAGCTTCTTGACCGGAAATCCACGTGGATCCATTGCTTCAATATCAAATAAGCCAGCATAGGCTACAGTCCCGTCCGATGAAAATCCGATCGCGCGCGTCTTTTGAATCCCGAAATCTTGGTGCAGGCCAAAGTTCAAGCTATCCACAATCTCGTCGGTTGTTGGATCGATTGCGTACCAGGTAAGCAATGTACTTGGATCTCCAAATCGTGTGGTATCTATCAGTGAAAGAGATCCCGCTATCGAATGTCCGAGCCAGACGTGTCCGGTGGTTGGATGGCGAACACTGGACTCGGCAATGAGGCCATGATGTACGATCCCGGCCGAATCAAACGCAGAAAACTCGTCTGGACGCTGGTACTTAACGGTATAGAGCAACGTGAATGGCGACCAGTACACGGTATTGCCGTCTGCCGTCACCTCCAGCGTTCTTCCAATCCCTGGTGTTTCTTCGGCTACAACACCTAACGGTTGAAAATCAGCGCTATAATAGCTGATTGGACCTGCGCTGCCAACTACGGGCGCCACATATATGTTACCCGCGCCATCGATTCCTGGTGCAGCTGGAGAGCCAATGCCAAGATCGACTTTATTCATGACTTCACCCGTCATATGGTTAAGTCGCATCATTAGACTGGCTGACGAACCAACGACCACAATGATATCTCCATTGTGATCCCGCCTAAGGCCTCGAATATCCCTCCGCGGGCCGTCTTTCGCATCCCAATACAGTGTATCTGTGGTACCTCCGAATGCGAACGAACGAATAGGCTCCATCGCTGTGGTACCATCGGGATTGAAGACGTGAATGGCACTGGTCCGTATACGCTCGCCATTAGCATCTTTCAATGTGTCACCGTTTGGAAGAATCCACGGTTCTGGATAGTATTGTGAAATCCACACCTTGTCCTGCACATCCACCGCTACACCGTGTGTTGATCTCCAAAAAGTAGTTGAGTCTGGAAACGGCCCCATGTCCATCCATGACTGCGCATGTGCTGTTCCAGAAATGACGAAAGCCAAGGCGAATAGAAACGTTTTCCGAGTCATAGTATCAAGGAGTTTGGTTTCAAGGCTGTGAGAAAATGCGTCTTGGATTTGGATCTATGCTAAGTCCCGATGGAAAGTTTCCCGCTGCCGAGTCGGCGCGTAGTAATACGAATAATCCCGGCTGCAGATATTCCCGTGCGATTCGTCGCAGCAAACAAATAGCCGAGTGGCCCCCACGCAAACTGCCGGACCGACTGTGACAGCACACCAGGGTATAGTGCCTCCCCTTTCCCGTCCGGATCTACCACAATTATAGGATCATCGGCATCGGTACCAATATACAGATGTCCAGAAGTGGTGATAGCCAGAGCCAAGGCCTCTCTTCCGCTAAAAGCGCTAACGTCAAACACTTCTTCCGGTGATTCCAACTCGCCGTCCGAATTAATGCGAAAGCGCCAAACCTTGCTACTGCCACCTCTCAAACCAGCAACATAAAGATGGTTTCCAAACAAAGCCAAATCCCGAATGTCCGATTCAAATCCATAGGCTGACACGGTTTTGTCCGGCGAAATCGAGTAGATTTCCGAATTATTACCGGCAGCCCATACTCGACCATTCTCATCGATGGCAATCGTAGTCAACTTGGTTGCAGTATTCGGGATCACGGCAAATACTTCCTGACTGGATCCCTCTTGGAAGCGAAAAAGGGCCCGGACGGAACGGACGGCATACAGGTAACCGTCAAGGCCTATGTCCAAGTCCGTCCAGAAGAAGCGTGAGCTGACGAACTCGCTGCGTTCGCCATCCGGGGTAATGCGCGTAATGCCAACGGGGAGATCATGAGCCACAAATGACACATATACGTTACCCTCCATATCCGTGGCTATGCCATACACATTTTCAAAATCGCGTACGTCTCCAAACTCCACGAAGGGGGGCTCCAGCTTATAGGGTACGCTGTTGCTGAAGTTCTCCGCTCCGATAACCGAAACGCGAAGCATCAACTCCGGAAGCGGCTTGTTCGGTGCTACTAAGTGTAATTGGGTAGGAGAAGCCCCCGTCACCTCACTCCGCGCATCGCCGAAGTATACCAGATTTTCTGTGGGCTGCGATGAAAAATTGTTACCTGTGATGGTAACCATATCCACGCCAGCCAGAGCGCTGCCATCAGGTGCCACACTGTCGATGATGGGATCAGGCAGACTCGTGCGGTCCGGATCGTAGATACTCGGCGCCGTCCCGGAATCACAGCCGGAAAGCAGCGAAATGCATAGGACGCCAATTAGCGGCAGGTAGTGCAAAGCTCTACAGCGAAAACCGGATGGCGAGACGTTGCACATTGGAAAAAATGCCAAAATCAGTAAACGAATAATCCGCCCCAAAGCCAAACCGCCTAAGCGACTGCCTCAGCCCCAGACCAAGACTCAAGCCCTGCTCATCTGTCGGAAAAGTATAGCCCGCTCGAATCACAAACGTGTCCACGAAAATGTACTCCGTGCCAACTTTTATCTGCTCGGAATAATCACGCGGATTGGCTGCGTCAACCGAAAGCAAGAGCTGATGCATGGTGGATCCCCGGTCAATGAGATCCATCATGTCCATTGACACGCCAATACGGAGCGTAAGCGGCAGTGCGACACTTTCCTCACTGAAGGTGAATTCGGGAGCAAAGTTGCGGGCGCTGACTGCAAAATTCAGACTCCGGAAGCCTGTTTTGTAGAGCACACCAAAGTCATACGCCAGTACGCGCTCTTCGACCTTTTCGCGAACGTATTCCGAGTTTTCACCCAACCCGACCACCGAATTTCCCAAGTACTGGTTGGCCCACTTGAGCTGTGCGCCCACAGAAAACCGATCCGACAGGGTGCGGGCATACCCTACGCCAAAGCTCCACGCCGATGGCGAAAAGGTCCCGACATCGAGAAATCCCTGTTCGTTATTAAAGCGAATGGTTTCTTCCAAATCGCCGTAATCCACTATCACGAAGGAAAAGCCGATCACCCCCAAACGCCCTCGCCCCGGGCGAAAAGCGATGCTACCCATTGAATAGTCGATTTCGGCAATCCATTGGGTCTGGCCCAACATTATGTCCAGATTGCTCTTCTGCCATGCCATCCCACCTGGATTGTAAAACAGAGATGCCGATCCATGCTCAACCGCAGTCAAAGCATCTCCCAAACCCGCGGCACGTGGATCCACTGAAACGGCCAAGAATTTCATTCCCGTCTGAGCAAGCTTCTTTTGCTGCGCTGTAGCACTGGGTGCAGCAAGCGGCATAAGGAGCATTATGTAAAGCAATGGCTTCATTCTCCCCACTACCGGATGATGACGAATTTCTTGATGATCCTTTCGCCGGAGTCCAAGTCGGTGATCACTGCAATGTAGAGACCGCTGGCTACAATCTGCCTGGATGAAGTGGTGTGATCCCAAAACTCATCTCCACTGCCATCCGTGTGCTCAATCTCGTCCACCAATTCGCCCAGATCAGTATAAATGGAAATCTTGCAACGGCCCGGAATATTGAAGAATGCCAGTTTGTCGGTCTGATCCGGAAAGCGTAAAAACGGGCTCGATTCAATATTGAACGGGTTGGGCACAATGCGTATATCCGAAAGGGACGTCCCGGCCGGCCTTTTCAGTCGCGTGGGCGTATACGTCTGCGTGGCATAACGGGAGCTCCGCAATGAGCGCCCTCCAGGTGTCATTCCCGTGCCATCATTAAGGCTTCCGCTCTGTACCGCTACGATATAGTAGTAATAGTCGATTCCACGGATGGGGGTCCGGTCATCAAAGCCGGTCTCACTCCCCCCGGCAGTATGCACGAGCGTATATGTACTGTCATACCGGCCCTGCGCACGATAAATTTCCCAACTCTCTGGCAGCGCTTCTGTCTCGTAGGGCCTCCAAGATAGGCCTATACGATCACCGCCACCGGTGACCTCAAAGATACTGGGCGGGGCGGGGGCGCGCGGGATGGCAAAACTGGACGCGTGATTGGCCACAGCTCGTCGAAACATCTGGAACAGAGAATCCCTACTCGTGAACACCCACTCGTTCTTGGTCATTGTGTGAGGCTGGCCATGGACCTCATAGGTAATAAGGGCCTCATCGTTGGCCCCGGACTCCTTGTAAGCCCTCCCGATAGCTAAGTTGGCTTCCCGGCTTAGCCCGGCCGCCCCCTCAGCCAGCAGAATGCGCACGCTTTCACCGGGGGCTAAGGTGTAGGGACCATAGCCTTTGGCATTGGAAAAGCCGCCGGGCGTTCCCAGACTAGGATCACCCACCGGGTTCAAAAATCCCTCCAGTCCGGCAGGCTCAACCACGTCCGCATGGCGGGGTGATTTATGACCTTGCGCCATGACACCATATTCAACCTCCATTTTGGATGGGTTGAAGGCATCATTTTGTGACGTGTAAGGCTCATCCGATCCAATCCAAGTTGTTGTGGTGGGCTGGTTCGGGTCATCTGTCTGATCCGTAGGCGACGTGTCTGCATGCAAGGTCACGACGCCCACAAACTGGGAAGCGCCGAGGCGGCCTAATGTATCGGTGGGTGCGATATTGTACGCGGGCAGCGCCTGCGGAAGGATGGGGCCACCCAAATTGTCATAAGCATTAAAGGGCGGAAATTTGCCGTGCCAGACAAACTGCGCCCGAAAGTCCTCTCCCGGGGGATCCGGTTTGACACCATCTCCGCGCGTATCCAGCATGGCATTAAGCCCCCAGCCTGTACCATTGCCGATTACATAACGGGTTTCCTTGGCCACAGAAAGGCGCCACTGAAAAAAGAAGTATACTCCCTCCAGTGTCTGGCCGGGCAGCTCGATCTCCGAATCTCCATCTGTATTGCCGGTGTTGGTGAATATGTATTCGTGGACGTGGTAGTTGTCATGGTATTCCTGGCTGAACTGCATAATCTTGCGCTCCATCGTAATGCCCAGAAGCGTATTGACCTCGTTCACGATCATTGCGTCGCTAACAATTGACGGATCGGAATAGTCAATAACCATGGCCGCTTCAGGCTCAGTAATAGCTCCATCCACAAAGACAGCTGTTGGTGCCATCCGGCTTACAAGCTCAAACCGCACCGGGAAGAATTCTCCTCCGCCCGATACTCGTGGTCCCACGTGTACTACGCGATGTGCATAATTAGTGCCCAGCTCATCAGTCACATTAATGGCACCAATCCACAATGATTTGGCAGCCTGCATGTCCGTAAGGCGGTAGATGCCCGGCCACCGCAAACCATCCTGTTGCGTACCCACAAATCCGCACCCCTCGCACTCGCTGCCGATTTCGGAATACCAGTTGTGCAGCGAGCCTGCGGAGAGCCATTTGTTGATGAACTGCGCCTGGACTGTCATGCCGCTGCGTAATGCCAGCGCGCATGCCAAAAACATGATGCAACGAACCATCTTGGTCACAGCCGTTTGCATCATGAGCTACAGAGACAGTCTGATTCCCCAGTAGATATCCCGCGGGCCGAGAAACGTCAGGAAGTTTTGATTGGGCATATCGATGTACGCCTTGTCCTTCAGGACCTGATCTACAGTCTGCGCATCCGCTGCGCCCCATGCCCCACTTCGATATTCCAAGTACTGGCGTGAGTCGTACTCCCAATAAATGACTCCCGCCTTCGGTGCAGTCACATTCTCTCGCGCGGCGATGCGCTCCATCGGCTGAAACGGCACATCGTAGGAGCGATATGCACCAATCCTGTCCGTACCTGGGATATTGGTCTGATAGTCGTCAGATTCGGGAAGATGCAGCGACCGCAGATACGATAACTGGTCGTTACCGTCCACAAAACCGTTGAAGGAAAGTCTGCGGTTGTTAAACAGATTAAAAACATCAACAAACAACTGAGCACGCCGCCCTGCGAATACCACACTCTTGGTGAAACGCAGGTTTGCGTTCCAGTAATCTCGGAACGAGACGTTGTTAATGACACCGGGTACAGCCCCGCCGCCGGTCCAAGTGTATTTCGCTCCCTGTTGCCAACTGCCAATCAGGCTTATGCGCCAACCGCCCAGAATGGCATGTGAACCCAGTCTTGGACCCAGATTGCGCGGCGTCAGCAGATCCACGTTGAGCCGGGCATAGGGTCTGGGGACAGGCCTGGAAGAGGCCCGGCGCCGCTCGGCATCACTTTCGGCAAACTCACGTTGTGCCGTAGGATTTTCGAAGTTGCGACGCAGGCTGAAATACCCGGATGTGAACACCATATAGGTGTAGTTGACAAATCCCTGAACCCAATGCCCCCGGTTGCGGGAAAGCGTAAACTCAAAACCACGAATATCTTCGAAAGAATTAGGCTCACTGATGACGTAGTTGACCTGTCCGTCCCGGCTAATGTACTCTGTGAGATATGGCTGAAGCGACACATCCTTGTAGTAGCCGGCCATACGAATAAGGAACTGGTCAAACAGCGACTGTTCGTAGCCAAGTTCATACGCCACAGTCTTGGGCAAAGGGTTGTTGGGATCAGCTACGCGACTGATTTGCCCCGTTTCCGTATAGTCGCGTAAGAGGAAAAGGTTGTTCGGATCCGGCAGAGATCGAAAATGCCCGTAGTTGAAATAGAGTTTGCTGTACTCTGTGATGGGGAAAGAAACCCCCATTCTCGGGCTCAGCGCAAAAATGCGACGGGTAGGTGCTTGGGTTAGCAGTGTATCTATGCCGGGTGCAAAACGGGCACTGAAGGCTACGCTGAAGGGATCAAACACATACCAATCACCACCAGCATGGAAGTAATCCAGCCTAAGGCCCAAGTTTGTGATCATGCCGGCAAACTCCAGCTTGCTTTGGGCGTATGCGGCGCCACGAACAGGTGTGCGATCCCATTCGGAGTGCGAATTACCGCTCGGCAAGAATACGTCATAGCGCCCGTAGTTTACCTTCGAATCTGTCAGATTATATTCAATTCCAGTCTTGAACTGGAGGAACCGGTTGAGCTGGCTTGTAAGATCTGCTTTGATATTATAGGCCGTGACTAGGCTCGTATCTCGCGCATTGCTCATTCCCACCCCTGTACGCATGCCATCCACGCCAAACGTCGGCTTCGGCTGAAACCCGAACGGGGCTTCGTCAAAACCAACGCCGCCAAAGAATACTACAGGCGTTTCGTCCCGGAGTCGTCCGGGATTGGTATCATAGTTTGACCGGAATGCGTTGAAGCGAATTTCATAGAATGTAGCCGGACTGAGGGAGTGTGTAAGCTTGGCGCCCCCCATAGCATTGTTGACTTCCGTTGGCGTCCAGTAGTCCGTGGAATAGATCCGTGAGTCAATAAAACTCACCCGGGTCAATTGACTGGCTATGCTGAAGGCAGATCGAAACATTCCCGGCTGTCCAGCTCTGCTGATCGACGTGCCCGTAGTGCGGCCTCGCAGCCCCTCCAGAGTAAGCTTCATCCCGGGTTTGAGGTCCGCGGTCATCTTCAGATGTCCCGACCATTCCCTGTACCGATCCGTGTGTAATGGAATGAGGTACATGCTTTGATCAGAGCGAACGGAGGCGTAAAAGCGCAGCGCGCCAAGGCGCCTGGTCAGATAGGGGACCGGTCCACCAAAGCCAACATCAATATTGTAGTCGGGATTGACAATCTTCATAGGCTTCCGGTGTTGCCACAAAAAAGCCTGCTGAAGTGCTTCGGGCGTTAGATCATTTGAGGGATCATCATCCTTAAGTCGTTCGTCAGCAATAGCTATCCAGCCCTCGAAACGGGGATATTGTGCCTGTGTAAATTCATCCCAGCCACCGGCCTCCGTACCCTCCCAGGCAACATCCGGGTCAAGAAAGGGCCGAATCCAATAGGAATCAGGGTCATCGGCGCCTGGCCCAAAATGCTTCTGTGCGGGAGTACTGTACCGGACGATAACACTACCGGTAAAACGGTCACGATTCCCTTCCTTTGTCACAACGTTGATGATGCCCGACCGAACGTTGCCATATTCTGCATTGAATCCGCCCGTCTGCACTTGTACTTCTTCCACTGACGAGAGGCTAATGCTGGTGTAGGGTGCATTATTGCGTTCGTCCCGCAATGTGAGACCATTAACCATAAATGAGACCTCATCTGAGCCACTGCCGCGAATGGAAAGCCCCTGAATCCCGGCTTGCAAGCCCACCACACTGGTAACGCTGGAGACAGGCAGTGCTTCAATCTGCTCGGCCGTGAGATTCAGTTGGCTGTTGGATACATCGGCCTGCACGACAGGCATTTCGGCTGTGACAATCAGTTCGTCCAGCCCGATGGCATCTTCCTGAAGCTCAAAATTGATGGTTGTGGTTTGCTCAATATTTACACGTATGTTCTCTACGGTCTGTGCGCCGAAACCAATAAAGGAAGCGCGCAGGCTGTACAGACCGGGAGAGACATTCAGAATCACGTAGTAGCCGTCCAAGTCGGTAATACTGCCCTGAGATGTGGCAGCAATAAACAAGTTGACGCCTGGTAGCGGGACTCCCGCTTCGTCAGTTACACGACCGGTTATCTTGCCGGTCTGCGCAAATGCGGATCCAGCAGGCATGAATAGCACCAGAAGGCACAGATGTATAGTCCGCACCATGGGATCAGGGTATCCAGCGGAACTTAGCAAACCAAGAGTATGCGTCGCAGGAATCTTTACAAGATGCAAGTTAAAGCATTCATCAGGCCCGTTTCAACAGTTTTAGGTCTAGAAAGCTGGAGGAACCTACGCCACCTCATATCCAGCGCATCGGCCCCTCTTCGTCTGTTTCATCTCAGGATCGCGCTGCTTGGCCTTGTTCTTCGCCGATGGAGACGCCTGAATTTGGGGGCATCTACCATCTTATCCCGCTTCACCCTGATCCCGCGATCCTCCAACAGCGGCCGACTCAGCGCAAACAGTCTCGCCGTGAGCTTCTCTTGCTCCAGCAAATGACGAAACTAGCCAAGAACTGTCTCATCCGGCACATAATTGATATCCACAGGCGCACAGCCCGGTGGTCGTACAGTTCATCCTCACATGGCCGGGGCCGAATGCCCGACCCCCTGCTGCATGAAGGAGATGCGCCGCAGGGTCTCTAACGGCATGGGCGGGCGGCCATTTTCTCCCTTTGGTAGCGGGTTGATAACCGTGATCATGTCCGTCCACGGAACAACCTAGTGTAGTGTCCTGAACATAATAGTGGTTATGCAGAAGCGGCGGCCAGTGCCGGCCGGCTCCACTCGACTTTCTGGAGCATCTCGTCGGCCGTCTTCGTCCAGACCAGGGGCCGGGGATGCTCGTTGCAGGTCTCGAGGGAGTCTTGGAGGGGCCGATCCAGAGCCGGCCCGGAAGGGAAGACGCCACGGCGAAGCCGCTTCTCGGTCCGCGGACCGAAGCATCGCTCGACCCGGTTCCGCCCCGACGCACGGGCCGGTGTAAAGGGCCAGAAG